>JAUWIE010000050.1 GCA_030605515.1 Thermoplasmatota archaeon | reverse complement strand
GGTATATCTGTTGAGAAAAAAATGATGAAACGGAACGATGCCGAAAAAAAATATGGTTTCAGGCTTTATCAGGGTGGAGTTCCCCCAGGGAATGATATAAAAGTTCTTAATATTCCAAATATAGATGTTGAAGCATGTGGTGGAACACATCTAAACAATACAAAAGAAGTTGAAAAAATTAGGATTATTAAAACAGAACGGATACAAGATGGAGTAAACAGAATTGTTTTTGCAGCAGGGGAAATGGTTGATGCATATCAAAAAGAAGAACAGTTACTATATGAAAAAATCTTAGGTATACTAGATGAGAAATACATTTTTAAAGAACATAAAGACTCTTCAGAGCAATTATTAGAAGCATCAAAGATTTTTTCTGTACCAGCTCATCAACTGGATAAAACAATTAAACGTTTTTTAAAGGAAACAGAGCAGAAAGATGGGAAAACTATTGTTAATAATTTAAAAGAAGCATGTGAACATCTTTTCAAAGAATGGAAAGATGCAAGAAAAAAGATTAAGAAAAAATCAGCTGAGTTAACTGTTGATGCAAAATCATCAGAAGAAATTACAGTGAAAGTATCAGGTAAACCAGTGAAAATTATTTTTGAGGATATACCCACGTCACATAATCCAACAGCACGTGCAGGAAAAATTATTGAGAAAAAGGGATATATTGCATATGTAAGCAGCGGTAATAATGTAACATTAGCTGCATCAGATGATATTGATATTAATCTTGGACCAATTGCAAGGGAAATAGGAAAGATTCTCGATGGAAGTGGTGGTGGAAAAACACATATGGCTCACTGTGGTGGGATAAAAAAAGGTAATATTAATGAAGCATATAAAAAAGCTAAGGAGCTTATTAGTGACTAAATAATTGATACGAATGAACCATTATTACTTATTATAAAATAATAGTATAGAGAATACTATTTTTTAAAATGGATACACTATATGAATTATTGTTATTATAACTATAGTAGCAATACACATAGCTACAACAAGTTTTGGATCAATTTTTAGTGATGTTTTTTCTTCAGCATCAAAGTATCTAATAAGACCGGCTGAAGAATGAAATCCTTCTCCTTTTTTTTGTTTTGCCATATTAATCCCCTATGTTATTTTTGTTAATGATATGATTATATGAGGCTTACTCTATTAAAGGTAACTATTTTTATAGTATTTTAAATTTTTGAGCAAACATCTAAATATTGCATATATATACGTAGTTTTAAGGGTGTAAATATATGAAAGAGATAGAAGCTCTTATAAAAAAAGCTTTAAAATATAAAGAAAGTGGACTTACAGATTATGATATAGCTGAAGAACTTAATGTATCAAAAGAGACAGCTGTATGGCTTCTAAAGAAAGAAAAGAAAAAAAAGCCTATGGGAGATGTAAAAGTTGGATGGCGTTCTATCGGCGTTTATCCATCTAGAATGGGTTTTATATCAGATGCTTTAAGTGATATTTTACTTGAGGAAGCTGAAAAAGGAGATCTTGATGTTGATACAATTGTAGGTATAGCATTAAATGGTATCCCTTATGCCTCTTTTATTGCAGATGAACTTGGTTTAGAACTAGCAGTTTTCCGTCCACATCATAACAAAACTGGGTCGTTTTCTTCTAATTTTGCATCTGTTAAAGGAAAAAACGTTGTAATAGTAGATGATGTTGTTGGAAGTGGTGATACTTTTAGAAATGCGATAAAGACAGTAAAAGCTGAAAAAGGAAAACCTGTGTTATGTCTAGCAGTTTTAAATAAAAAAGCACAAAACGATATCAGTGATGTACCCCTACGTGCACTAATAAGAGCAAGGATAATTTAGGTTTCGGAGTTTTATTTCTCAGTGGAGCTGATTATGCATTGGGCTGATGTTTTAGCAGATGAATTACTAAAAGAAAAAAAGGATTATTATGTTCTAGCTACAGGTATAACTCCATCTGGCCCTATTCATATTGGTAACATGCGCGAGGTACTTACAACAGACGCTGTATACCGTTCGTTACTTGATAAAGGCGCAGGAGCTGAACTTATCTATGTTGCTGATGATTTTGATCACTTAAGAAAGGTGTACCCGTATTTACCGAAATCTTATGAGAAATATGTTGGCATTCCAATTTCAGAAATTCCTTGTCCCTGTGGAAAACATAAAAGTTATGCTGATCATTATCTAGGATCCTTTTTAAATTCTCTAAAAGAAATTGGAATTTCTCCAAAGGTTTATCGCGCAAGTGAAATGTATAAAAAAGGAGAATATTCTGATGTTATAAGAGTTGCTTTAGAAAACACTGATAGAATTAAAACAATAATTGAAGAAATATCAAAAAGGAAACTTCCGAAAGGATGGATCCCGTTTAACATTCAATGTGATAAATGCAGAAGAATTACATCAGCAAAACCTGTTCTATTTGATTATTCAAATATCGAATATAAATGTGAATGTGGATATGAAGGAATAATTGATATCAAAAAAGGAGGAGTTGGTAAGTTACCATGGCGAGTAGATTGGCCAGCTAGATGGAAAATGCTAGGTGTTGATTTTGAAGCATTCGGAAAGGATCTTGGAACGGTTGGTGGAGCACGTGATACCGGGGAAAAAATAGTGCAAGACATATATGATTACCCACCTCCTAAATTCACAGTTTATGAGTTTATATTATTAAAGGGAAAAGGAGCGATGCATAGTTCCAAAGGAACAGCATTAAGCGGAGAAGAAATGTTAAAGATGACTCCACCTGAAGTCCTCAGATTTCTTATAATGAAAAATCAACCCAACAAACATATTGTTTTTGATCCAGGTCTTGGAGTTCTTAATCTTGTAGATGAATATGATCAGCAAGAGCGAGTATATTTTGGTAAAGAAGAAGAAACACGTGGTATGAAGGATCTGAAAAAAACATATGAGCTTTCACAACCTGAGACTACTCCAAAAAAACTACCATTTCAAGTACCATATAGACATCTTGTAACTCTTATTCAAATTGGGAAAGAGTGGAATGATACAAAAAAGATACTGCTTAGGACTGGGCAAATTCCAAAAAACCTAGGTAATAAGGATGAAAAGCATCTAAGACAAAGAGCAGATCATGTAAAATACTGGTTAGACTGTTTTGCTCCAGATACGGTTCGTTTTGAAGTCAAAGAAAAAACACCTAAGATAAAGTTAAGTACGGAACAGAAAAAGCTGCTAACAATCCTAAAGGGGAAATTTAGTGCTCTTGAATGGGAAGCTGAAAACATCCATAATATGATATATGAGATATCTGAAAGTGAGAAAATATCTATAAAAATGGCTTTTAAAACAATTTATGAGGTTATTTTAGATCAAGAGAAGGGACCTCGTGCAGGGTATTTTTTATCAAATTTAGATAAGGATTTTATATTAAAACGATTTGAAGAAGCAGTTAAATAGAATATCTGCTCTTAACAGTCTTATTTATGAGTGTTTATTTAGAGGCCTATGGTTGTACTTCAAATAAAAGCGATGCAGTTTTAATAAAAGGTATATTAGAAGAGAATAACTATAAAATCGTTAAGAACCCTGATGATGCTGATGTTTTAATCATTCTAACATGCACTGTTATTGGAACCACTGAACAACGGATGTTATCAAAGCTTCGGCGTTATAAAAAAACAGGTAAAAAAATCATTGTATCTGGTTGCATGGCCTCCATTCAATCCAAGCTGATAAAATCTATATTACCAGATTCAAAATTATTACCACCTCAATATTCTCATCATATAATCGATCTATTAGAAAATAAAAAAACATCATTTTCATCAAAGAATAAAACAAGCTTTTCAAAAAAGTTTGATGAAATTATTGCTCCGATCGCCATTGCTGAAGGATGTAACTTCTCATGTTCATACTGTATAACTACTCTTGCTAGAGGCAAATTAAAAAGTTATCCAACAGTTGAAATCATGCAGAATGTGTTCTCAGCGTTAGAACAAGGCTGCAGAGAAATCCAGCTCACAGCTCAGGATACTGGCTCATATGGTCTGGATATTCACAATAATCTAGGTGAACTTCTAAATAAGGTCTGTGAAATTAATGGTAGATACAGAATTAGAGTTGGAATGATGAACCCATTTACTGCTCTTAAAAATCTTAATTCGATCGTTGACGCATATAAAGATCCAAAAATCTATAAGTTTCTTCATCTACCTGTTCAATCAGGGGATAATAATATTTTAGAAAAGATGAATAGAAAATATACCATCGATGATTTTAAAATGATAATAAACAAGTTTAGGAAACGCTATTTAGATATAACAATTTCAACTGATGTTATTGTTGGTTTTCCAACTGAAAATGATGAACAATTCAAACATACAATTGATCTAATAAAGGAAGTAAAACCTGATATTGTAAATATTACTAGATTTTCAGCTCGTCCATTTACTGGAGCCAAAAAAATGAAAGGACGTATCAGAACAGAAATAATGAAAGAACGATCCAGGGCTCTATCAGAATATTGTAGTAATCTTTCAAAACAAAAAAATAAAAATAATATTGGGAGGAAATTTACAGTTCTTATAACTAAGAAAGGAAAGAACAATTCATTTATTGGAAGAACAGAAAATTATAAACCTGTTGTAATAAAGGAAAATGTCGAAATCGGAGAGTTTTTATCTGTTGAGATAATAGACGCAGCATCAACTTATATCGTCGGAAGACTTATATAGAAAAAAAATATTTGTTAGCATGTGGAAGGGATGATCCGAGTAGCAATAAATGGTTTTGGAAGGATAGGAAGAAACGTCTTACGTGCATCATTAGGACATTCTCAATATGAAAAAAAATTTGAAATCATAGCAATAAATGATCTTGGTAACACCGAGATACTTGCTCATCTTCTCAAATACGATTCGATCTATGGTAAATTTGATGGCAATGTAGAGGCTAAAGAAGACGGGATTGAAATCAATGGAAAACCCATTAAATTCTTCTCGCAAGTAAAACCCGCAGAACTACCGTGGAACAATTTAGATATAGATGTTGTTGTTGAATCCACGGGAATATTTAAAACAAGGGAAGGTGTGTCGCAACATCTAGACGCAGGTGCAAAAAAAGTAATTATATCAGCCCCTGCAAAAGATCCAGATATAACAATTGTACTTGGTGTAAATGATCAACACTACGATGCTAATAAACATGATATTATATCTAATGCATCGTGTACAACAAATAGTCTGGCGCCACCTGTAAAAGTTTTAAATGATGCTTTCGGTATTGATCAAGGATTTATGACTACTATTCATTCATATACTGGTGATCAACGTATCCTTGATTTTCCTCATAAAGATTTAAGAAGAGCAAGAGCTGCTGCTGTTTCAATCATCCCGACTACAACTGGTGCAGCAAAAGCTGTAACTCTGGTAATACCAGAACTCAAGGGTAAAATTGATGGTATGGCAGTTAGAGTTCCAACACCTGATGGTTCTTTGACTGATTTTACTTGTACTTTAAAACGAGAAGTCACAAAAGATGAAGTTAATAATGCCTTTAAAAATGCAGCAAATGGAAATCTAAAAGGAATAATGCAATACTCAGAAGAACCACTTGTCTCTGTTGATATAGTAGGTAATCCTCATTCTGCAATTATTGATGGATTAAGCACTAAAGTCAACGGAGAAAACGGTAATTTTCTTAAGATTCTTTCATGGTATGATAACGAATGGGGATACTCCTGCAGAGTCGTCGATTTGATAAATTATATATATTCAAATAATCAAAAAAAAACAAGTGAAATTCAAATGGTAAGTGCTGAATAAAATTATTATATTTTACTATATGTTTAAATAAAAACTAACGATATCGGTTTTTTGGAGGATTTAGGACTATGAGAGAATATAACACATTTGATGATTTTAATTTTGAAAATAAAACTGTTTTGCTTAGAGTGGATTTTAATTTACCCCTTGATAAAAACACTTTTGAAATCCTTGATACAACAAGAATTAAACTTGTTCTTCCAACAATTAATGAGCTGATAAAAAAACAAGCAAAAATTGTGATTCTTGCACATCAGGGTAGACAAGGTAGCTGGGATTTTATTTCACTTGAAAAACATGCTAAAACATTATCTGATCTATGAGAACAAAATGTAACATGTGTTGTTGATATATATGGAGAAAAAGCAAAAAATGTAATAGAAAATTTATCTCCAGGAATGGTAATAATGCTTGATAATGTAAGAAAGTTTTCAGGTGAAACTGATAAAAAATCAGCAGAAGAACATGCCAAGTCTGACCTTGTTCAAAACCTGTATCCTCTTGCAGATTTATATGTTAATGATGCTTTTGCTGCAGCACATAGAGCTCAATGTTCACTTATTGGATTTACCACAGTTTTACCATCATGTGCTGGAAGATTACTTGAAAAAGAATTAACCACTCTTGAAAAAATAATTTGCAATCCTGAAAAACCATCGATTTTTATGTTTGGCGGTGCGAAATTCTCAGATGTAATGATTACCATAAAGCATCTACTCGATAATAAAACTGCAACGAAAGTTCTTCTCACTGGACTTCCAGCTAATGCATTTTTAAAAGCACAGGGGATTAATCTTGGGGAGAAAAACGAAAAAATTCTAAATGAAGAAGGTAGCTCTGAACAATTCCAGGAGATAAAAGCAGTTCTCTCTGAGTACCAAGATGAAATAGTGTTACCTATTGATTTTGCTGTTGATGAAAATGATATGCGAAAAGAGGTGACAAAAGATGATTTACCATCGCAGTATAATCTATTTGATATTGGTGAGCAAACCATAAAGAGATACAAAAATGAGCTATCAACTGCAAAAACTATCTTTTTATCTGGTCCTTGTGGAGTTTTTGAAAATCCTCTTTTTATGAAAGGTACAAAAGAAATCTTTACATATGTAGCAAATTTAGATGCTTTTTCAATTGTTGGTGGAGGTCATACAGTTGCTGCTGTTGAACGCTTGGGTCTTAAAACAAAAATGTCTCATATCAGTACAGGTGGAGGTTCACTTGAACAATTTATGATGGGTAAATCACTTCCTGTAATAGAAGCACTTAGAAAATCCAAGAAACAAACATCAATTGCTAAATAAAAACCTTGTAGAAACAATCAAATATCTATTCTATTTTACACTACATAACTAATTTGGGCTGGTAGATCAGTGGAAGATCGCCACCTTCGCAAGGTGGAGGCCACGGGTTCAAATCCCGTCCAGTCCATACCCATTTCTCGTAGTAATTCTTTTAGATTGATGCTTTTTTGCCCAACAATCTATTTTATCTTGTTTTCCTCTCACAATTTTTTTGTGTAATCTAAGGGCAAGATTAAACAGGTTTCTGTTACCAATTTGTCTTGTCATGCAATTAGCGATGTGAACATATCCATTGGTTGTGTTTATCTTAGTGTGTCCAAGCATTTGAGAAACAAATTTGAAGTCTTTTGTATAGTCATATAGATATGTTGCAAAGGTGTGTCTCATTGTATACAAGTGGAAGTATTGTCCAGCTATCTTTTTTCCTGCTGGTGAAATGTAACTTCTGATGTATTTTCCTGTTATTCTTCGTCCATCTGATTGTAGGAATAATGCATCTTTGGATCTGCTGTTTGCTACTTTGTGTCTCCAATTATCAATGTAGTTTTTAGGGGATTTGAACACCGGTGATGTTAGAACAGATTTGTTGAATGGGATTATTATTCGTTTTTTCCCATGTTTTTTCTGTTCATGTATTCTTATGTATCCTGTGCCATCTTTGTTGATTATTATGTCATCTAGGTTTAGATTGATGATTTCACTTGGTGGTCTCATTCCAAACATGAAACCCAAGAAGGTTATTGATTGGAATAATCTGTTTTCATAGATGTTATCTGTGTATTCGTATGAGAAGAACTTGTTTACTGTTTCTGGAAAAGATTCATTGTAACAAAACATACTCAAATGTGTCGTTTTACTTCCTATGTAACAGGTCCAATATCTATGAAAAAGTCTTTATAGATCATCTTATATCCATGTATGTAATAATTATTACATAGGTATGTATAATTGGTTTCATAGTAAACATGTGATAAAATGGGTAGATCAATTGAGGTTATGGCTAAAACTATTCAAAATCTTGTAATTAATCCTGCATCAAAGTTTGCATCAGAAACAAGTAATAAACTTGTTCATACTAGAGCTAACGCTGTAATGCCAAAAAATGATGGTGTAATGATAGTGCTTACAGCATCAGACATTGAGATGAGTGATTTCAATCTTAACCCATTTATTGCTTTTGCAGGCGGCTTCCCAAAATTCCTAGTGCAAAAAAAACTCTACCCCGATCTTCCTTTCAACTTGGATGGCACAGCAAAATTTGCACCTTACGGACTGAGGAAAGTTGAATCATTGCTAATTGAAGAGTTCGGGGGGAAAAATGTAGTTACTGCACATCCCAGCAATCTCAATTCCTTTATTGGGCCAAAGACAAAAATTGTCGCTATCTCCACAATGGACCCACTAGGCACAGGCTTTGTAAGCAGGACCTACACCAGCATTCTTGGCCTTAATGGAAAACCAGCGACATTAGTTGAATTTGAAGAGTTACTTTCCAATCCCACGCTTAGAAAATATGGGGCTAAAATCATTGTTGGTGGTTCAGGTGCCTGGCAAATTTCAAACGCAAACATGCAGGACAAGCTAGACATAGATACCGTTTTAATTGGACAAGCAGAACACTCCATTATACAACTCTTCAGAAAAACGTTAGACGGTAAAAAACTTGAAAAAGCAATCACAATGCAAATACCCAAAGATAATGAAATCCCTGTTATAAAAAAACCTTCCATATATGGAACAGTTGAAATAATGCGTGGTTGCGGCAGAGGCTGTGCATTCTGCTCGCCTACACTTCGTCAACGATACTCATTTCCTCTGGAACATATTTTAAAAGAAGTTGAATTGAACGCAAAAAATGGAACAAAAATGATTATCCTTCAAACAGATGACATATTTCTATATCATTCAAAACCAAATTTCATCCCAAACAGAAATGCAATTGCCAATCTAATCCAAAGTGTAAATAAAGTAGAAGGTGTTGAGTATATTCAAATTGCCCATGCTTCACTTGCCCCCATTGTTTACGATAGAGAACTTGTAGAAGAAATAGCACCAGCACTTGTAGAAAAATCTGTGTGGACTTGTAATGGCAAGCCCTGTGCTTCTATTGAAGTCGGCATAGAGACCGGTAGTGCACGGTTAATGAAAAAGTATATGCGGGGAAAAATGTTGCCATACAAGCCTGAGCAATGGCAGGATGTTGTTATCCAATCAATTGAGGAGTTAAATGATAATGGTATCTACCCATTGGCGACTTTGATTTTAGGTTTACCCGGGGAGCAGAAGAAAGACATTCTGGCTACTATTGAACTTCTTGACAGGCTTAAAGACTCTAAAATTTTCTATGTCCCGCTTCTCTTTACCTCAGAAGAAGAATCTATTTTGAAAAAGCGGAAACATAAAGACCTCAAAAACCTTGACGAACTGCAATGGGATATCCTTTCTGGATGCTGGAGACATAATATAAAAATCTGGAAACCAGAAATAAATAAAACTATCCTGTTTGCTAGTTTGCTATCGTACCCTTATTTTAGGTTGAAACATGGCAAAAAAACCCTTAAAATAATTATGAAATTCTCAGGTTTAGACGAACTACTTTTAAATGAAAAAGTAGGAGTCGAATGTCAACCTGAGTATTGTAACCCAGATTTTAATTTCATGAACGATGAGATGATGAAAAAATGATAGAGGAATGTAATTTTAAACCTAAGGTAAAACATTCCAGATCATTGGGGTGTAACTTTACTCCAAATCAAATTGTTTGCTCTGGTGAAGAAAATTGAAGCAGAAGTTATGGAATTTCAAAGCAATTATCTTTGGTGTTGTTCTAATAATAATTGCATGTTTCTTACACAATTTTTCCCTCAAATTGGATAGTACAATTTTTCTATTTCTAGGTGGAATTGGTTTGATAATCATTATTCTGAGAATCATTCGACCACGTGATTGGTAGTAAACACATAAGGTGCGTAAAAATGGATAACAAACTATCAGATAGAAACAGGCATTTACTACGATGCAGAAGTAGTGAATCATTAATCGACATTCCTACACTGTTCGCTTATATGATTGTAGATGAAATTAAACATATGAGAAGTCTAACGGAGTTTAGAGATGCCATTCAAAAGAATTCTACTGATTAAGCCCTCTGGGCGGCATGGGCTCTCTTTTGCGTTTGATATAATTCCTACAGGACTTGAATACATCGCTGCACATATCGAGGATGCAGTACATGAAGTCAACATAATAGATTTAGAGATGGAGCCTAAACCCGTTCAACAAACCGTTGAAAAGTATTTGGACATGCTAACGCCAGACCTAGTTGGAATTTCAATGTCTGCAACAGAGCACAGCAAAGGTTTAGAAATTGCACGACTGGCAAAAAACCGAGGTATCATGACAGTTCTTGGTGGCTATCATCCGACAGCGATTCCAGATGAATTGCTTTCACACCCGCAAGTAGATGTGGTGATTCGGGGTGAAGGTGAACGCACAATGCATGAATTGATTACAAAAGGGGACGCAAAGGGTGTTAACGGTGTTTCTTATAAAGATGGCAATGGAATAACTCATAATCCGAATCGAGAGTTTATCGAGGATTTAGATAGTCTGCCGTTTCCAGCACGGCATCTCAGGCGATATAAATATCATACGACTTTAATGCAGGATAGAAAACATGATGTGCTTACTACATCCAGGGGCTGCTGGGGTCGATGTAGTTTTTGTTGCGAGCCTAGCATGAATAACGGTCATCAGCGTTACCGTTCCCCGGGGAACGTGATGGACGAGATTTTAGAGATAGTTGACTTTCATAACGGAAAACCTCTTAGTATAGAAGTTACGGACCCGCATTTTATGGGTAAACCTAAACTCGTTGAACAACTTTGCGACCTGCTGGCTCAGTATAAGTTAGATATAAGATTTGGTGTGAAGGTACGACCTGATTCGATAGCGAAACATCCTGAGATTGTACGAAAAATGATTGCAGTAGGAATCGAAGGCTTTGAAATGGGCATTGAAAGCCCAAATATGAAGGATATTAACTCTACGTCTAAAGGTTTAAAAACCGATGTTCACTTTAAAGCGGTTAACAATATCAAAAGATGCGGCGGAAATGCAGGAGGAACATTTGTAATTGGTTTACCAGATCAAACTGAAGATGAAATATTGCAATTTCCACTTTACGCTAAAAAAATTGGGCTTACAAGTTCTGCATATGGTATCGCAACACCATTTCCAGGAACAAAATTTTATGAGGAATTAGATGACCAGGGATTAATCTTTGAAGCCGATTGGAATAGATTCGATGAAATGCATTCTGTATTCAAAGCCAAGCATGTTTCAAGTGAACGAGTTGAAGAACTAGCATCGATTTGCATGGCAAAATTTTGGACGTTAGACACGTTTATTGAAAAGGAACGAGTACGTATGATAAAACACAGGGCTAAACAATCTTTAATAAAGTTCATCTCGGATAGAATACATGAACTTGACTTTTCAGTAAACACTGGTTTGCAGCTTCAAGAAGGCAATTTCAGTCAGCATGTTCAAGAGTTTCTAGAGGCATCACCAGATCCAGCGATTAAGAAGTATACAGAAAAGGTAGGCATGCACAATGTCATAGAGATGTCTAGATTTTTAAATTTGCTTGGCGAACAAACAATTCAAATCACCGTGAGAAATGATGGAACACCTCCTACAAGTTGGATTTTTAAAACCACAAAAGAGACGATAGAATATATTGAAGTTATTCGGGGGAAGGTAGATGGAAGTACAATCAATTTTAATGTAGATCTAAGAGATTTTAAACTAGATGAACAACGAAGATTGTCAAAAATCGATAATCTCCAAATCATAGCTAAATTACTTGCATCAAACAAAGGCATCAAAAGACAGCCCAATATGATGCGTTTACTTGTTGCAGGTGGTATTGAGTTTATCAAATATTTAGGAACAAAAAATGATTCAAGTTACGGAACGATGTAATTGAGGTGGTTGTAACTTCGTTAAAATAGCAAGGTTTTTGTTTCCAGAACCTTGGTAATATCACTTAATATTTTCTCTATTTTATCTTTTACTTTTTCCCATGCTTCTTGGACAGGAATAGCCATATAAACATATTTGAGTCTTTTACCTTGTTCTACTTTTTTAACTATGAATCCTTCTTCATCTAATCTTTTTATATGTTTTCGGATTGTTCTTTCTGAGATGTTTAGTTGTTGTTCAATTTGTTTTATGGTCAATGAGGTTTTCAGTAAAAGATTATAAATTTTGATTTCTACTGATTTAAAATTGAGAAATGTAAAAATAACATTCAATAATTCTACGGGTTTTTCCTTTTTACTGAGTACTTTCTCTATGTCTTCGATGTAATTTCTTTTTACCACAATTATGATATGAACAAATTACTATTTAAATTTTCATACGTATGAATAATATAGTAATGTTCATTAGCCTACATTATATTTTACAGAGTATATGAAATTTTTATGGCATACATATGAATGTAGAAATTCATATATATTAGTTTTTTATTTTACTTTTACACTGTAAGCTAGAATATAGACTGTTTACAGACTAGCACCCCAGTGAAATAGAGTTGTTAGGATTTCACCTCCTAAATAAATTGACCAAAAGATTTGGTCCAGTTAACCAACTCTAAAACACTGGGTGCTTTCATTGAAGGAAAAAATATGATATCCGTTATCGTTATCTTTTGGATACTAGGCATACTCTCGTTCATAGGAGGAGTCGTATCTATTGTTTCATGGATACACATTGGGTGGAAATACAAAAAAATGTCTTTAAATTCTT
>JAUWIE010000124.1 GCA_030605515.1 Thermoplasmatota archaeon | reverse complement strand
GTTATCGCAGATATTATGAATATGGGTATTATCAAAAAAGCAATTGATATGCTTTTCACTGGTAGTAAACATGCTTCTGTTTATAGATTCGTAGAAAGTCAAATGAAAAAATTAAGAAAAGCTGAGAGATACAATTTTTAACAGGTAATCTTTTAATATGTTACCCTATTCTGTTGTGCTACAAACCTGTAATGTTAGTAAATGCCGTCTTAGCTCAGTTGGTGGAGCACTCGGCTGTTAACCGAGCGGTCACCGGTTCGAGTCCGGTAGACGGCGTAGAACATTAAGGAATTGTGATGATTAGAGATCATCACAGCCATTGTTGTTATAGGCATCCAGTGTGTCTTTTAAGGTTAGCATTGTTGTTCTATTAAGACTAGCAAGAGCGTCATTTACTTGTGTAACTATTTCATATTCTGTTAAAGGATAATCAACGTCGGGGTGAGCTGTATTAAGTACTGCTGCAATTGCATGATGCAAAAGAATTTTAGTTGCACCAAGAACACTATTTCCACCTTTAAACCAAAGACCAAGATAAATAGGAAGTGATGGAATCCAGTCAGGTGCTTCTTCTGGAATATCAAATACATCATCAATCCTGTCACTAGGTTGGTATCCAACCCATTCACAAACATGATTCTTCCAGTAACCCGGTGTTAATCCTTCATAGTAACTTGGTACTTCAAGTTCAATAATAATATTTTGCCAAGTTTCTCCAATATCAACAAGGATTGCTATAACTTCTCCCTGTTGGGGACAAAATCCTTCGCCATTGGCAGCTGCATCATCTACCATAGACCATCCGATAGAATTTAGATAACTGTTTGTTGGCCATGTATCGAAATCAGTCCAGCCGAGAGTATACCAAATAGCAAATTGAATCTGCCAGCGGTACTCCCAATTATTTTCATCGCCTTGCTTATGGTTTAATATGTAATTTACTTTATCCCACTCATCATTGCTAAAGTAACTTGGCATATTTGGATCATAACTTGAATATAGATATGCATCATATGGATTATTTGATAATATCATTCCAGGTGGTTCAACGCACCAGCCCAGATATGAGCCATCAGTGACATCATATCCAGGTGGAACATCTGAAAGGATTGTATTGAATCTACTAACAGGTGAATCACCCATTACTGTTACTGTTACTGGTTCTGAAGGTAAATTGATACTTGGACCTTCAATTAGTTCAGCTCCGGCAAGTGTTCCTGATAATAGAAGGATACTTATTAGGCATGCTATTATTGACTTCCTTATTATTCTCATTTTTCATTCCTCTTTAATATATTTTTGGTGGTATATTGCGGTTTTATATATAAATATATTGTTTCTTATCCATAGTATAGTTGAGATATTTTATTACTAATGAAAGATATAATTATGGAAAAAATAGAATTCAATCTTTAATGGAAGTATCCATAAATATTATAGTCCTGCCACTAATTCTTATGGTAGGTTAATTTTATTCGTTAATCGATGAAAAAGGTTTAATCGATGCAGGTTTGATTTTAACAACAGGTTCCTGCAATATTCCAAGAGAAATGATCTTTCCACCCCTTTTTACTAAAACAAGATTATCTTTAGTAATACGGAATTTACCACCATGATAATTAAATAATCTCTCCAAAGTTGAACTAATAGGGTTATCTTTAAAATACTGTCTACCTGTTTCAATACGTTGATAAATCCTCCCTTCAACATCTAATGAATACTCATCAGCAATATAAAATTGTTCCACCCATGGATTCTTCGGTTTTAACGCTTGAGGTGAAAATTCACCTACAAGCTTATGATTATACATCTCCCGGAATTGTAATAATTTTTCATCAGTAGTTTTTCGTGCTAACAAGATATGGATCTCTGCATCATCAGGTAGTCTAACAGCACGGCCAATACTCTGAATATGATAGGCCTCTGTAATTGCAGTTGAAACAATTATTAGGCATTTTATATTTTGTTTATCATACCCCTCAGTTAACATTCCAACAGATAGTAATGTTTTGATTTTATCTTTTTGAAAATCATTAAACGCTTTTTCATCTAGATTTTCGCTATGATAAGCAGGAAAACCTGTGATTTTTGAGATAATATTCGCTTGCTCAATACGTTTACAAATTACAAGTGTTGTTTTATCACGATTTTCATTTATAAGCTCAACGGCTTTCGGTATGCGCTCATCGATATTATAAACAAGATTTCTACGTTTAAAAATCATCGAATCAAGTTTCCTTTTGAATACCCATTTATTGTCATCTCCTGATTTTCTAAACCTGCCTAGATATCTCCTTATTATACCAGTATATTCATCGTATTTTTCTCTTTCATGAGGCATTAGATCTATTGCATGGAAATATACAATAAAATCACTAATTTGTGCATCTTCAAGTGGAACATCGATGGTTACATCACCACAATATTCTAAGCAGGCCTTGTTTGGTGTTGCGGATAAACCTAAAATATGATCATATATGATATTATCAAATAGTTTACAAAAAACAGGGCTTGTGCTTCTATGACATTCATCAACAATTAATATATCACATTTCAAACCAGATGATTTCTTCTTTGATAATATATGAAAAGTCTCAACGATTGCATCTTTTATTTTATGTTTCTTTAGTTCATCTATCCATTGACGTTTCAGCTTTAGTGTAGGGACTGCTATAATTTTTTTTTTGTATCCTATTTTTTTTAGTACCAATATAGTAGCATAGGTTTTACCCGTACCAGCAAATGCCTTTATTACTCCTTTACCGTTATATTTCTTTTTGAAACTATTTTGCCATTCATAAGGAACATAAGCCATGATTCATCATCTATTAGAAATTCCTTAAAGAATAACATGAGGGTTTATTAAAATTTCTTGATATTTAACGATTATTTACTCAATATATAATTACTAAAGTTTATTAAAAATGTAATATTTAAAAAAGTGTAAATAACATTAGAAAAACAATTAAATGAACTTCATATTTACAATCAGGATATGGACGTTGAATTGCTATGAATTTAGAGAATAGAATAAAAATGTTTAAAGATGTTTTTGCTCCTAAACCTGGTGAAAAAGTCTTATTTTTAGTTGATACACCTCATAATGATATAAATGATTCAAAAATATGGACTGATCGTAGGGAGATGGCTAAGGATTGGTTTAAAACATTCAAAGAAATGGGATGTGAAATAGGTTACTCAGTAGATATCCTTGAGTACAAAGCTACAGGTAAACATAATGCGCCTATTCCACAAGAACCAATTGATATGGCTCGCAAGTCAAATTTGATAATTGCCATGACTGAATATTCTGCATCATCCACATTGATACCAATTGCTCAGGATAAAAACAACAAAACCCGTTGTGTAAGTATGCCAATGGTAGAAAAAAGAATGGAAGAAACAGCGTTTAAAGCGGATTATTCAGATGTTAAAAGGTATGCTATTGCGATTGAAAAAATGCTGAATAATGCTATTGGTGCAGAAGTTTTATTCTCTACAGGTGACTCACTCTTTATAGATATTAGGAATCGTGTTGCAGGTTCCGATAGAGGAGATTGCAGTAAAACAGGTCAGTTCATAAACTTTCCAAGCGGTGAAGGCTTTATTACACCATATGAAGCAGCATCAGATGAAATTGATGAGTTTGGAGAGAGTAAAACAAATGGGGTTCTTCCCGTGAGTTATGATGATGGAATTGTCAAATTTGAAATAAAAAATAACAGGATAGTGGAGGTTAAAGGTAATAGTAAAAAAGCTGAAGAATTACGAAATTTCTTTGAGGAAAATGATACAAGGAGAAACATTGCTGAATTAGGAATTGGTTGTAACCCAGAAGCAGTTATAACCGGTAATATCCTTGAAGATGAAAAAGTTGGGTTACATATTGCATATGGTATGAGTTCACATCTAGGTGGAAAAGTTAAAAGCGATATGCATCTTGACATTTGCTATTCAAAGGGCCTAAAAGTAGAGGGAAAAACATTAAAATTAATTAATAAGGATGGATCAAAAACTGAACTGATAAGTGATGCAAGAATAAGATATGCTTTGTTGAAATAATCATATAAAATAGTTGATATGTACGGGGGAAAAAATTATTAAAATAAAATTAATGGGTTTGTTTATTTGTTCTTTATTGTTTTTAATTATTTTTTTACCTATAGCCTGTTCAATCGATGAGGAAATTGGTATTGAACATGATCAAGACGAAACCGAGGATGATTGGTATTATCTTCCATCATTTCCAAATTATGCACCAAGTGGTTTACCTGATTTTGATCAAAAACAAGATGAAAACTGGCAAGGAAGATTAGGATGGTCTTTTTGTGGTCCAACGGCTCTTGCAAATGTTCTATGGTGGTTTGACTCTAAACATTCAGATCCAAATGGTAAACCGGGTGATGGTATCGATACATATCCCTTAGTACGTAATTATGTTTCCACTGATAAACAAGAACCTGGCCCTAGCTTAGATGATCATAATTATAATAATATAAATGATCAACAGACACCCTGGAATGGAGTTCTTGGTGAAAAAGAACTAATCGAGCGACTTGCTTGGTACACCAATACTAATTTCTGTCGAAATATATTGATTCGTGGATTTGGTGGATGTTTTAATTTCCATATGAAAAAAGGAATTGAAAAATGGATAAAGGATGCAGGATTGCAAGATGAATATAATGTTGAAACTATTTTTAAACCAAGTTTTTCTACAATTAATGATCGGTTAAGGAATAATGAAGGGATACTTTTGCGACTTGGTTTCTATATACCCAGCTTTAGGGCTTTATCGATACTTACTCATCATTATATAGCGGTTGCAGGTGTCAACTCAAATGGTTCTATTGCTGTTAGTGATCCTGAATGGGATATGAAAAATCCATGTAAAGATCCCACAAAACATAATGATGCAGGTATTGTTTCACATGATGTTTATCAGGTTAATTTTACTACTCCTTATCCCCGTTTATCATCTTGGTGGATCCCTGAATTCTCAATATATAGAAGAGTCGTTGTAACACATGCTATAATAATTTCAGAAATAAATTAATTAACAATAATGATCACAAAATTGAATTACACAAAAGAGCATTTATGGGATGTGACTATTAAGGAAATCAATGCTAAAACTATTTTGCGTAAACGAAAAAGAATTGATTCATGGTTTGTATCTCATTATGGGATGAATTTGTATAGAGGCTGCCGACATAACTGTGTTTATTGTGATGGACGCGCTGAAGGATATTATGTTGATGGTGTTTTTGGAGAGGATGTTTCTATAAAAGTCAATGCAATTAATGTTTTATCTCGTGAGCTTGATCCTAAAAGGAAACGTACTCCTTTCAAAAAGAGTTTTATCATGCTTGGTGGAGGTGTAGGTGATAGTTATCAACCAATTGAAAAAAAATATATGTTAAGTCAAAAAACCCTTCAGCTTTTATTAAACCATGATTTACCTGTACATGTTCTTACTAAGTCAACTCTTGTTAAAAGAGATGTTGATATATTAAATAGGATTAATAAACAGAGAAAAGCGATTGTTAGTTTTAGTTTTTCATCAGTAGATGATAGGATTAGCTCTCTTTTTGAACCTGGTGTTCCTTCTCCAAGCGATAGGTTAGATGCTATCAAGTTTTTTAAAAATGAGGGTATTGCTTGTGGTATGTTTCTGATGCCAGTTATTCCTTTTTTAACTGATACTTCAGAGATTATGGAAGATACAATTAGAAAAGCAAAGGAGGTTGGTGTGGATTTTATAATATTTAGTGGTATGACACTTAAAATTGGTAAACAAAAAGATTATTTCATAAATGCAATTAAAAAGAATTACCCTGAGTTAATAAAAGAATACAAAAGGATTTATCCTGGTAATAAATGGGGAAATGCAACACAGGAATATTATCATAGATTACATAAGAGATTTAATAAAATCTCAAAGAAATATAAGATTCCAAAACGTATACCACCCTCAATTTACAAAGATATTCTTGATGAAAATGATTTAGTAATTGTTATATTAGAACATATTGATTATCTTTTAAAACTTGAAGGGCAAAAATCTCCTTATGGTTATGCTGCTTATAAGATATCCCAATTAAATAAGCCATTATCATCTATTAAAGATAATTTACAAGGTTTAAATGGAGTTGGTAAAACAACAGCGAATATTATTTTAGAAATCCTTGATACAAAAAGCTCAAGTTATTATGAAACTCTTCTAGCATCATGATAAATATAAAATATATTTTTTGAATATTTTGAGAATAGTAGAAAATATAGTGGCTTACAATAAGTTGTTGTGCAGGTATTTATGCATGCACAAAATATATAAAAGTTAAATACATTTTTGTCTTCGGAAAGCAGAAGCATTATTTTATTAAAAATAGGGATTGGTGGATGCAATGGGATGTGAAATAAAAAGTCAAGTAAAACTTGATTATATTCAAGATTTTGAGATGATGTTTGAAAGGATGAAAGTCGATCGTCCTCGTGAAGCTGCTGTTTATTATACTACACTTATGATGGATAGTCCAAGGGAGTTTTCTGATTTTTTAAAAATAGCTGAGGACTTAGCAAATATTACAAGAAGACCACTTGAAACCGGTCGAGCTTCTTTACTTAGAAACGGTTTAATTGCAAAAGTATTATTTTCAAATGATGCAGATGAGGATTTTGGCAGAGAGAGTTATCTTCCGGCACATCCAATAGCAATATGGGAAGTAATAAAAAATGATTTAAAACAAGTCGTCGCTGATGATACATATAAAGCTATTGAACATCACATGGACGAGTTTAATAAGTGTTATGTACATAATTTTGAGAAATACGGAATTAAACTTAAGAGAAATGGTAATGTAACATTACAGTATAGCGGGAAATGGATTTTATATAATGTTTTGAGTAATTGCATGGGGAAAAACAGTCAACTGAAAATGCAGATAGGTGGAGAACGATTTTTTGAGGAACCCTTTCTTGGTTACTTCAAGAGGTTCTTAGATCTGGATACAAAAATTCAGCTAATAGTTGATACGAATGCTAATATGGATATAGCTAAATCATTGAAAAAAGCCTATGGGGATAACCTTGAAATAAGATGCTTCTCTGAGGAGGTTTCAGGGACACTTCGGAATTATGTCTTTGGTAAAGAAATAGCTGTAAATGGTATTAAGATTCTCCCTGAGACAAGTACAGAACCATCTTATATTGGAACAGCTTATGTTAACTTAGATGACATTGAAGTTCTTGATGATAAATTTAAAAGTCTTTGGGATTTAGCAAAACCACTATAAAAAAATAATTTTTTTTATTTCAGTCTTATTGTTTCCATATTCATAGGTGATGTTGTATTTAAATTGAATCTTTTATGAATCGTTGATGAAAGATCAAGACACTTGGATTCTTCTCCATGACCAAAGATCACTCTCTCAGGATGCGGGGACATATTATGAATGAAATTTAGAAGTTGCCTTCGATCGCTATGGCCTGAGAAGCCGTCACAGGTCTCAACATTCATATTCATCTTGATGTTTACTACATTACCGCCTACATTTAACGGTATTTCACTCCATCCTTTTTGAATCCTTCGCCCAAGTGTTCCTTCTGCTTGATAACCAACAAAGATAATCGTGTTTTTCTTATCTTGAGCCCATTCTTTGAAATATTCCATT
>JAUWIE010000053.1 GCA_030605515.1 Thermoplasmatota archaeon | reverse complement strand
TAGTCTCTAAGAATGGTATATTTTGCTAATGAGCAGCCCAATCTACACACATTTTTTATAGAAGAAACATGATTTTGTCCCATAAGGATGGGATGTAAAAATGTCTCTGCAAGACATTGGTAAAAAGATTAGTAAGAGTTTAAAAGGGATGTATTGTAATGTTGTCATCACATATTTTAATTTCTGTATGCCTGATGACCCATTGTATTCAATTAAGGAGACTGTTCAGTTGTTTGCTACAGCAGGTATACGTAAAACATATGTAGAATCTGTTTCCAAAGGTATGAAAACCAGAGGATATAAATATCAAACAGGACAGACAGCAATGGATAGGGTGAATCCTGTGAGTTCAGTTGATTTGTTTAATGAGGGATGTAAGGCTAATGATCATATAATCCAGGTTGCTGTTGAAAGAGGTGAATTGAAACCTACTCTTGTAGTTGCACTTGATACTCACAATGTGTATCGGTATTCAAAGATACCAATTGGTGAGAAAAGGAAAAGAGCATGTTCTGATATCAGAACTGTTATTGGACGGCAGCCTAAAGATGGTGCTTGTTATGCTCATGAATATATGACACTTCAGAATATAAAGATGAAAGATGAGCCAACATATGTTCTAGGGTTTGACCGTGTTTTACCATTGCAGAACAGAACCACTATCGCTAAAGGTCTCATAAAGGAAGCTGAGTCTAAAACAAATTCTAAGATTACATTGATCGTTGCTGATGGAGATTACGATGATGTTGATAAACTCCAGATGTACAAAGAACTTAGGAAGCATTTTGTTGTACGTGCTGATAAAGATAAAAAAGTAAAAAAGGTTGTAGAAGACTGTGAGGAAAATGATAGGACTTATCATGTAAAGTTTGATTACGTAAAAGGAGATAAGAAACATAATGTCACCGCGAATCTTGTTATTATCAATTTAGATTGGTTGAAAAAACAAGGGATAAAATATCCCTTGGTGAAAAAGAAAGGGTATCTTACGTTCTTCACAGATCTCTATCCTAAGGAAAACAAGACATTAGAACAGTTTGTTTTGCAAATCGCTCTCGTTTATAAAAAACGATGGGGTATAGAAGTAGGCTATCGCGATATTGGTGTTTTTGAAGCAAAAACACATTCTCTTTATGACTCTACAAGGTTGTTTTTATATGTTCAGGCTATCCTTCTTTATAACCTGTGGATTCAGATAAACCTTGAATTCAAGGATGATCCTGATCGTAAGAAGTATTTCAGAGATGGCATACCAAAATCTACCATTAAGTTCATCATGGAACAAGTTCTCATCGAGGATGCAACGGATGAGATGAGACAGGGTCCTTTAAAAAACTAATAGCAGATCAAATATCTTCATCAACTTATTTTTTTGTTCAAATATGAATTGGGTTAGAGAAAGCTTTAAAAACCTATTCATTCTAGAAGCATCTTCCATCTATTTACTACGAATTTCAAATGTAAATCGCATATAAATCATATAAATGTATCTCGTTGTTTTTACTCAAGTGGCTAAAAAAGAGTTTTCAGCATGTAAAATCAAATCAATTCTTAGAGACTAAAATAATAGTTAACCTTTTAATGATAGTTGGAAAACCTAAACATTGAGAATAGAAAAAAGAGCGGTAATATTTCTTGGATTTAAGATTTATTGATATCGATGCTTTAGCTGAATTATCTTATTGGATTAAAGAAACTGATATCAGCGATGGCGACCACAAAGGCCGCCAACCGACAAATAACTATATGGTGATATAGAATTTGCGGCCATTAATAATATAATAATTCTTTTATTTACTTTTGTTTTTTAATGTTATTTTTGATAATGTTACACTATAGACAAGTTAAAATATTAGATAATGTATTTTGATTTCATGATTCAAAAAGAGACGGAGAATAGGGCAGAAGAAGTTACATCTTTTCTTAAATTACCTGTTTATACTCGCGAAGGTGTGTATGTAGGACATGTGAGAAATGTATTCTTTAATATGGAAGAAAAACATGTTAGTAGCCTATTAGTAACTAATACAAATCCTTCGTTAGTAGAAGGTACAGTTGATGTAGCTGTTCCATATAGATGGGTCAATGCAGTTGGTGATATAGTAATTCTTTCGCATTTTCCAGAGAAAGTTACTACTAAGAAAAAAGAAGAGAAAGCTGAGGAAAGCTCTGACTCAGATATTGACGTTATTCAGTAGAAAATAATAGTTTATTTTCACTTCTATACCTTAAACTCTTGTTACATTTAAAATTACTATGAGCGTATAGCAAGGAAAATCCTTTATATAATGAAAGTTATATATATTGCCTAAGTATACCTATATTTATATAAAAAATAATGTAAGACATGTACAACAATATTTAAATAGGGGGAAAATCAAATAATATATTGGAAATATATAAAATGGTGATAAAAAATGACGAATAACCTTAGAGCAATCAAAGCAAGTTTCATAATGGGATTATTACTTGTTAGTGCTATTTCTGTATTTTCTACTTCTGTTTCTGCTCGAGAGAAATTTTACACTTTCAATTCATATATTTCTCTATCATATGATCCAGAGGATCTGAATCAACCTATAGATGTAAACAAAGCGGTTACTGTACCATTGGAAATCGAATATTGGACTGATGTAGATCCAAGTTTTTTAGCTTTACTCGGAAAAGTTGCCTTCACAATAAAAAATTCGATTATATATGGATCAGCTATGCCACAGCAGTCAGTTCATTTAAAAATTATTAATCCTCCAAGTTGGGCGAACATTTACTTTAGTACTCCTGATCATGATGTTGAGTTTCCTTCTCAAGGCGATCCTCATGCTAAGATACAGGTTGATCTAATAATTTCCCCATTAAGAGAAGCTCCATCTGAACCATTTAACATCCAATTTTCAGTTGAAGCTGAGACTCATGGCAGAGTTAATGGTAAACTAATGAATTACAATGTTAATTTCCAACCTGCTTATATTCCTGAGATAACTGTTACTGCAGACAAACCAACAAGAATTGTTGGCCCAAGGGAGCCAGTAAACATAAATATAAAAATTAAAAATAATGCGAATTATTATACGATAGTTCGTCATGAAATGATTGATGTTCCAGCTGACTGGTCCCCAGTAATTAACCCTTCAAAAGTTGAAATTCCACCTGGTGGAGAACAGACAGTTGTTCTATCTGTAACACCACCCTATAATTTTGGCTGGCATGATGAAACTGAAATAATTCAAGTAAATTTCTTACCTGAAGCCTCTCCTGGAGGCGGTGAACCTGGTCCAGCTCATCAACTATATCTAAAATTCAACAATTATGGATTTTCGACTCCAGGATTTGAAGTCGCATTTATCTTTATTGCAATTGCAATTTTTATGATATTACATATTAAAAGACACACTAATAAAAAATAATCTGGGGTGAAATAGATTAGATATAAAATAATCTTCTTAACATTTGCCATACTTTGCTTAACACTTTCAGCGTGTTCACCAGCAGCAATATCAGAAGATAACAATGAAGAATCAACAGAATCGGCTCAAGTTGCTGTGTCAATAGATGGTGATCTACCGTCAATTAGTAATGAGAATTGGACCAGTATAAATCTAATTTTATATGATCAATTCGGTATAAATTGGGAAAGACTTAGCGGAATTTTCCCAGAATGGTATATGAAATTGGTATGGCCTTTTACTCTTGGAAAACATGTATCAAGATTCTTAGGATATACTTCAATTGAGCTTTACCCTGAGATAATCGAAGGAAATCCAGATGGCTGGCAAACACGCATCGTAGGATCTTCTTCAATCGATGAGGCAGATCAAGGAAGAATATATAGGAAAACCTTAGAAGTAAAAACAGATAAATTAGCAATAGATTATTCTGTTACTATTGGACTAAAGATCGTTAGGAAAGATGTCCAGGGGGGTATTGCGGGTATATCATATGCCTATATCCCTGTAAAAGCAAATCCATTTAATTATTTAGAATTAAACGCAGTAAGCCCTATAGTAAAAGCACCACCTAAATCAATTGCATCTTTTGAAGTTGATATTACTAATAGAGGGTATTATGAAGATACTTTTCAATTTAAGATCATTGGAGACGATGGGATAATAGGAATACCAACTGAACAAGCAATTAATATAAAAATTGGCGAAACAAAACGAATACATATCAGCATTTTAACAGAAGAAAAATTTTTCGATCCAGGCACATCTCATAATATCAACATCTACGTATTTTCAAGTAAAGACCCAAATAAAATACTTGTTGGAAGCGTAATACTAATTACAGAAGGGTTTTTCGTTTCCCCGATAATCTTAATGGCAATAATAATTATTTTAATTATATTATTCTTCATTTACTTTTTATATAAATTTTTGAAACATGGAAAATTTGTGTTTTTAGATAGTTCTTCTCGAAAAACAAAAAAGAAAAAAGAAAACAGATTTTTAAAAGTTCTTAAAAATCCTTTCAGGAGAAATGATAAAAAAACAATAGGAAGTATAATTGAAGAAAAACACTTAAAAAAACAAGATGAAGAGAATCCTGAAATGGGAAATAAAAGTAAGAATTCCCCTATAAAAAAAATAAAACTCATGAAAAAAACCCCTAAAAAATAATGATAAACCACTTTTTTTTTTAACTAAAAGCAGGAATATATGAGAATATTAGCATCAAAAGAATTATAGCAATTATTAGTAAAATAATCCATACGGTTGCATCCCATCGAATGATTTTTACTCCATCAAGAGGGCCAAATGGTAACAAGTTAAATGTTGCAAGAATAGCATTAATGAAACATATAAATCCAAACATCTGCCCGATATTTGAAGTTTCTTCAAAGAAAACAAAACGATAAAGTGAAAACATGATCGCAGCAATTACAATATTTGCTGATGGCCCTGCAGCAGCGATTTTTCCTGTTTCAAATGGCCGTGTTTTTCCTTGAAACATAACTGCGCCTGGTGCTGCAAATACAAAACCTGTGAAAAATGAGAGAAATAATGCTATCATTAAACCCTTAGGATACATTCTGAATTCAGACCATAGCCCATATTTCTGTGCCATAAATTTATGTGAAAGCTCATGGACAAAAAAAGCAGTTAATACCCCTAAAAAAGCAATTGGTATAAATGAGATTAGAGCATCTATATCAAATCCTGAAATCAAATTAAAATTAGTAAGTGCAAATGAAAATGCAATAGTAAGAACAGTCATCGCAATTAAAATATGAATAACTTCTGTTTTACTAAATCTCCCAGGCTTACCCATCTCAATAACACCCTTTGGAAAATACATATATTCCCTTGGTGGAATGTCATGAAATGATGTGTAAACCTTTCTCTTCTCAGCCATAAATTCCATCCTTATTAATTATAAGACTCTTTATGAATGTTTTTAAGAAATATTTATTATAATCCGGGGATGAAACTCCCAAGGTATGGTAATGCTACAAAGGTTCCAATCATACTTCCAACATTTGCAAGTGCAACGACCATTAGTAAACGGATTACCTTGTTATTCCAAAAATCACGAAGACTTTCAAGTTTACTAAGTTCTTTGAAATCCTTTACCACCGGTGTTCTTAGTTTTGCTTCAACATATCCTGCAACCCATCCAGCAGCAATAGCTGGATTAAGTGAAGTTATTGGTGCTGCAACAAAAGCCGTTAACCATGTAAGAGGGTGCGCTCTTGCAATCATTGTACCAATTGCAGACAATGTTCCATTAATTAAAAACCACCATGCAAGTGCTTCAAGAGTTTTTTCCCAACCTCCAAAAAAGAAAATGTAAACCATTAGAGCAGCAAAAATTATAGGTATTATATATCCAACAGTTTTCAATATGCTGAAACGTTTTTTAGGTACATATTCCAGCTTTTTCAGATCAACATCGATTTTTTTCTTCTTCAAATGCTCTGTGATACCTTTTAAATGTCCAGCTCCAACAACTGCTACTACTCGTCCTTTTTTGCTTTCATCAAGGATTTTTTTGGATATATATTCATCTCGTTCATGAATTAAAACAGTTGCAACACTAGGTGCGATTTCACCAAATTCTTTCATCAACGTGGAGATAACATCTTCTTTCATCAGCTCTTTTAGATCTAACTCTTCTAACTCCTCTTTATCAAACCCTATAAGTGCTTTCATGAACTCCCAGGAAAGCCTGAATTTCTCCCGTATACCCATCCTTCTCCAGGCTCTTTTCAACGTGATAGATATATCTCTATCTACTAATGCTACAGCTGTATTATGTTTCTTTGCCTCGTCAATAGCTGCGATCATCTCTGAACCTGGCTCAACACCATATTCTTTACCTAGTCTCCTTTGAATGGATGCTAAAAACGTCTGCGCTAACATTAGATAAGCCTTATTCGACTTAAGAAGAGAAGTAACAGGTGTGCTCTCCCATTTATCCTTTTGAGTAATTGCTTCATAACGTTTCTGACAAAGCTCAACCGCTACAATATCAGGTTTATACTTCTCAATAGCCTCTCTGACCTCTCTGACGCTATCCTCTGAAATATGTGCAGTACCAATAAGAATGATATTATCCTTTATTTTAACCTGCAAATTATATCTCCGTTTTATAGTGTAATAATAAGTGGATTAAAAAACTATTTTTAAATCTCAGCTTCGAAATCTTCCACAGGAAAAGCAAAATCATCATATTTTTTTATCTTACCCTGCTCTTTTAATATAGCTCTTGCAAGAAGCCAATATACAAGAGCAAGAGCTCGTCTTCCTTTATTATTAGTGGGTATTATAATATCAAGATATTTAGTTTCATTATTTGTATCACATAAACCAATAACAGGGATTCCTATGTTCTTTGCCTCATGTAAAGCCTGTGCATCAGCAAGAGGATCAGTGACAAAGATTAATTCAGGTTCAACGAAACCTTTTGAAGTTGGATTGGTTAAAGTACCTGGTCTAAAACGCCCATCTAAAATACTAATACCAGTATGTTCTGAAAGTTTTTTGATTGGTTTCTGCCCATATTGACGAACAGATACAACTAAAATCTTAGAGGGATCATATTTATTGATAAATTTTGCAGCGGTTCTAATCCGTATATCTGTTTTTTTAACATCAATTATGTACAGTCCATCGTTTCTAACTTTGTATATGAAATCTTTTATATCTGCAGTTTTCTGACGTGTACCAATATGAACTCCACTTGTCATATATGTTTCTTCAGAGGCCATCATATCCTCATTATCCTTAGATGCCTCTTTTTCTTGTTCTTCTTTCGCCATAACTATAACCTCTTACCCTAGCTATTATCGTTTTCAACAACTCTTTTAACAGTGATTGGAATAGCGTTTTCTTCAAACTCTAATAAGGCTATTTCAATAGGCTCAATTATATTCTTTGGTATTTTAATTAAAGAAGGAGCACTCATTGATATCTGCAAAGCTCGAGCTCCAATTATTCTTGCTTTTTCAAATCTAGTATATTTCAACTTAATCCTCCATATCTTATAGATAGGTAGAAGCACCAAATATAAGAGACATTTAAAAAGATTGCCCCTATTTTACGGCTATCTAGTACGTTCCTGAGTCTCAGTAAACTCTGAACGATTTGAAAATTCTTCAAGAGCAAGCTGCATATCAAGAGTAATATCTCTTAGCAACTTCTCCAGATGATCATTTTTAAACTCTTTCACACCGTCAACATCTGAATAGAGTTTCCCCAAATACTCCCCCGACTTTTTATGTATTTCAATATTATACAAAGTTTCTTCCATGGTTGCGTCCCTCGTAGAATTAATAAAAGACATGATATATAAAAATTTTTTGGAAAAATTCAATGCCTTTTAGATCATCCTTTCAATTAATTTATTTATCTCATTCCCCCTGTATCCAAGCGCTCCTCCGTTTCTAAATGATCTCTTGATACCTTCATATCCTTTCTTAGGTGGACTTAATCTAAAAATAGGTTTAACATTTGGGATTTCTTTGTATTTAAATTTATTGTCAATAACTGCCTGAGATATTTTGTCTATTGAATCATAAGAAGTAGCCGATTTTATATAATCCTCAGTTAGATCTTTATTTCCTTCAAGCATCCCTCTGTTTTTTATAAGTTTTGATAAAATATTTTTATCTATTTCCCCCCAGGTTACATAATCTTTTACAACTTGAAGCATACCTTTTGTGATGTCATTTTCTTCTAATACAACACAATGATTTACTTTTGTAAGTCGAAATAACTGCAAAGTACGTTTTATATCTGGTTTAACGTTAATTGGCCCTCTGACTCTTACAATTGCATGTACCATTTTACTGATCCACCTCTTTTATTGGTATTTCTTTTTCTTTTATTGGTATTTCTTTTGTAGGAATACTAATACTACCAGTTATTATTCCAATTTTTTTTGTTTCACTTGGCATAACTCTCATCTGCATGTTTTCATGAAGCGCGTTAAATACAGCCTTTGCATAGTTAACAGTGGTTTTTGTTTTCCCTTGGGTAAACGCCCAGCAATCTTTAATTCCTGCTAGTGTTAGGATTTTTTTTGCTACATTACCTGTTGCAAGACCAATTCCTTGAGGAGCAGGTTTAAAAGTTATTTCAACACTTCCGCTTTTTCCTTTCACTGTAAAAGGGACAGTATGTGCTTTTTTACATCCACATTCCCAGGAGCCGCATCCTCTTCTTATCTCCATCATATTTAATTTTGCGTTATCAATTGCTTTTCTAATACTTGATCCTACTTCTTTGCCCTTTGCTTGACCAAGACCTACAAAACCGTTCATGTTTCCAACAGCAACTGTTATTACAAATTTAATTCTTCTACCTGAGTCAGTCATTCGCTGAACCATGTTTACATCAATTACTTCATCATCTAACTCTGGAAGTAGTATATCTACAATTTCAGTTTCTCTAAGTGGTAAACCTGATTTTAAAGCATCACTCATGTTTGTGATTTTTCCGTTTTTAATCATTTCACCTAACCTGGTTTTAGGAACCCATTCAACTGATATATCTTTCACAGGCCGAGGTCTACCTCTACCTTTTTGTCCTCTTCTTCCTCTTCTACGGGGTACCGCCATTATTTACCTCCAGTAATTTTGTTTCTAATATCATTTACAACTGGCATGATCTCCTTATTAAGATGTTTACCAAGTATTCTATCCTCATTTGGGATTTTATCTTCGCTAAGAGGACATTCAACCCCAGCATCAACTACTCCTTTTAGTGCTGCAAAAACTTTCGAACCAGTGACAGGAACATACCGTCCGATATCAAGTACTCCCTCAGTTATTCCTTTATCAACTGCTTTCTTCCCTGCTATTAAACCAGTTAAATATGCAGCGGGAGTAGAAGATGTAGAAAATTTCCAATTATATGTTTTTATTAACTCATTTGATAACGTTGATACAAGGATTTTATCCCCTGTTTCATGATACTTAATAAATTGAACCTTCGTGTTCTTCAATGATTTTCTAACTACTATCCTAGTTTTCCTAGATTTCAAAAGCTTTAGTCTTATTCTATAATCAGTTTTTCCTTCACGTCGTCTTCTAGGCTTGACTCGGTAACGTGGTCCATGTTTCATTGTCCAGCCTCCCCTTTCTTTAAAAAATTATTAGATATAAGATGTGTTTCAAGGTGACGTTTATTCCTAAATTCACCACCTTTTGTTTTTCTATAATACAAACGATAAGTTGATTTATCGATTTTCTTTTCATCTCTGAGCCCACGTAGATAGGTTCTGATAGGTCTAATGGTACGAATCCATCTTTCTTTTCTAGGTAAACGCGCATATTTTGCTCCTTTACGCGATCCATGACCACGTCGTCTTCCTTTTTCTTTTTGTTTCATATTAAACTTTTTACGTCCACTTGAAATCCCAATAGCCTGTCTCTTTTTTATCGCCTTACCATTTATAAGAATTCTAATATCATCCTTAATTACTGCTTTTGCTATTTCATCAACTCTGTCATGATCCATCCACACTGCATTTATACCACATTTAAGTATTGATGCTGCCATCCGTCGTTGATTCCTTAAATCCGCCATCTTTTATCACTCTCAAATATTAAGTAGTCTAATATCTAAATCCTCAGCTTTTTTCTCAATATCAATACGTTTTTTTGTCCCAACTGAACAACCAATTCGTGCAGCCTGCGTCTTAGGATCAATATTTTCCAGATCTCTGATATTATAAACTATGATTTCTTCAAAACCTGATGAATGTAATCCCCTTACTGATTTAGGACCTCTGAAACCAACCTTAACTTTGCTAGGTCTATATTTAAAATTCCGTCGCATCTTTGAAGATATTCCATCTGGTCTTCGCCAATTCTGAGGCACACGTTTATATCGGAACCATTCTTCCCGTAAAAACTTAGGTCTCCTCTTGTTTATTTTGCTTCTAAGTATGAGTTTTTCTTTTTGTTCTTTACTAAGTATAGGTTTTTTCTTAACATGGTATTTTTGTTCTTCCTCTTTTTCATCTTCAACTATTACAATGTCTTCTTTTTTCTCTGTTTTTTGTTTTTTTATTTCATCTTTTTCCACTTTGTCTTTTTCTGTTTTTGCAGCAGTCTTTTTCTCAATTTTTGGTTTTTCTGTTTCCTTTTTAGGAGTAGATTTTATTTCCGGTACTTCTAATTGATCTTTGATATCCTTAGCAAATTTATCATTTATTCCTTTGATCTTTGTTAAATCCTCAACAGAAGCTTTTTTAAGTTTTTCTAATGAGTTAAAACCTTTATTATAAATAAGCTCAGCTTTTGCTCTTCCAACGCCTTTTAATGAAGTAAATTGTTTGATTACATCTTCCTTTGTCATTGTCTATTTCTCCCCTCGACTAGTACGGTAGACACCATCTTGAAACACTCGAATATCCCGTTTTTTTACTGCTGTTGCTCGTTCAATATTTGCTACGGTCTGCCCAACTTTTTCTTTGTCAATGCCTTGAACAGTTACATTTTCATCTTTTGCTTCGATAGTTACCCCCTCAAGAATTTTAGCTTTTCTAGCTGAACGTTCTCCAAGAAAGTTCTGAATAATAAATTCATTTCCTTCAACTGATGTTTTTATTGGAAAATGAGAAAACACTGTCTTCATTTTGTATTCAAATCCTTCAGTTACTCCTTTATTCATATTTTTTATATGAGCAATAGTTGTACCTGCAAAAGCTTTTGTTTTTTTCTTTGGGGATTTACAAGTAACTATGATGTTTTTTTTATTAATTGAGATTTTTATCTGAGGATGAGCAAAAACTCTTGATAATGATCCTTTTTCTCCTTTAACTGTTAAAAGGTTTTTATCAAGTGTAACTTCAACGTTTTCAGGAATTGAAATCTCTTCTTTTATATCCGGTGACTTTGCCATAGTTTTTCACTCTCATTATTTAGTAAACATAAGCCAATAATTTCCCACCAATTCCATTTTGTTTTGCCTCTTCATGAGAAGCAATACCTTTAGTCGTTGTCAATATCAATAAACCAAAGTCTCGTGCAGGTAGATACCGTGATTCCCATTTCTCTAAATCCTCTCTTTTTACAGGGTACCTTGGTTTAATTACACCGCAGTTGTTGATATTTCCAATTAATTTCACTTGGAAGGTTCCTGCTTTTCCATCATCAATATACTCAAATTTACTAATGTATCCTTTTTCTTTTAAAAGATTTAAAACCCTTCCTATAAGTTTTGAGGAAGGTTGTATGACACAAATACCTTTACCTTTATGTTCAGCGTTTTTCATAAGAGATAACGCATTTGCCAGTGGATCGTTTAACATATACTCATTTGCCTCCTAAGAATACTTTTTAAAACCCAATTCTTCTGCTTTTTCTCTGAAACATTGCCTACACATATGCAATCCATATGCTCGGATTATACCCCTTTTTCTCCCGCATCTCTCACATCCTTTGATCCTGCCGTAGATTTTTTTCCGTTCTTTTATCTTCATAATTATACGACCTCCACGTTGAACAATTCAGATAGCTGTTTCATAGTTTCTTCTTTTGTGACTAAATGTCTTTGAGGTATTTTCCGAGGTTTAATACGTCTACGTTTAATCCGGTATCCTGCTCTTTTCATTGTTATGCATATATCCATCCCAAAAATCCCAATTTTCGGGTCATATTTTTGATCCTTAAATAAAGTATGATCAGGTATTCCAAATGATAAATTTCCATCATCACTAAATGAATAATCTGCCATTTTGTTTTCTCTTGTTTTTAATGCTTCAACTAGGAATTTATCCGCATCTTCTCCACGTAAAGTCACCTTGCATCCAATAGGCATTCTTTCACGTAGACCCCAGTCTTTATTTATAGTCTTTGAAAGGGTTTCTATTGGTTTATGACCAGTTATATTTTTTAAAACTGTTTCTGCTTTTTTGAGTTTTTCACCTGCTTCGCCAACTCCAATATTAACCGTGATTTTTTCAATTCTTGGTTTGAATTTAGTCTGTAGTTTCTCACTTGGTTGTTTCTTTTTTGTTTTTTTATGTGAGCTCATTCTATCTTCACCTCAGGTACTGTTATTGCTGGTTTATTCTTCCCGATAGGAAAAACATATTCTGCAAGCGTTGAGAATTCCTTTTCGCCTTTCAATCGTGTTAGATTTGGTT
>JAUWIE010000134.1 GCA_030605515.1 Thermoplasmatota archaeon | reverse complement strand
CCGAATACAATAGCAAAATATGTCACTCTTCTTGAATATAAGGAACTCGTCACAGTAGATACTACTATTGGAAATGTTAAATTGGTCTGTTTAAATAAATCTCCAGAAGAAATAAAGGGGTGAGAGTAATCATCATGGAAGGCTTGGATTTAAAAATTGACATTGTCTTTTCACCAAAGATTTTTGTCGATATACCAAGCCTTCCTATCTTGTTAATGAAAATTTAGAGGAAATTAAATGAAAAATAAACACAATGAACTTGAACATATTAATCAGGCTATTCCTCCAGAAGCTCATACGCCAATGTATAATATTCATAGATTTTTTGCAAGAAAACCGCATAATGTGGTCAGAACATACATAGAAAAATATTCTGATTTAGGAGATATAGTTTTAGACCCTTTTTGCGGTAGTGGTGTAACTATCTCTGAATCTTTAAAAACAGGTAGAAAAGCAATAGGCATTGATATAGAACCAATGGCAACTTTCATAACAAAAATGACAGTAAAGCCTTTGGATATGGAAGATTTTAATAAAACATTCAAAAAATTAGAAGAAAAATTAAAGGAAAAAATCAACTCTTTATATTTAACGGAATGCAGAAAGTGCCATCGAAAAATATCAGCGATAAATTTTATCTGGAATGAACAAAAACCTATTGCTGTAGGATATGAATGTTTAAAATGTAAAATTAAAGTGAGAACCCCGCTTAACAAAAAAGATTTGAAACTTATTAAACAAATTGATAGAATGAACACACTGCCATATCCAAAAAATAAACTATATTATGAAGATGGTTCGCCCTTCAAAGAAAAACAAAAATATGATTCTATTGAAGATTTATTTACGAAAAGAAATTTATTCGCTCTTGCTTTGTTAATAACTGAAATCAAAAAAATCAAAAATCAAAATACCCGTGAATTCATGGAATTTGTGTTTACATCTATTAGTCATCTGGCAAGTAAAATGACACCTGTAAGACCAACTAGACCGTTTAGTTCTTTTTGGTCTCAGCATAGTTATTGGTATGCAAAAAAGTTTATGGAATCAAATGTTTGGAATTTATTTGATAGGGGAGTTAATGGTAGACAAGGGCTTACAAAAGGTAAAAAAGAATCCAACGAAAGAATATCAGATTATCGAGAAGCAAAAACAGTCAATGATATCATAGATAATAAAAAGAATGTTCTTCTTATGACTCGATCTTGCATTGATGCCCTTCGAAAATTTCCTCCAGACTGCGTTGATTATGTATTTACTGACCCCCCATATGGAGGCTCTATACAGTATGCTGAATTGACTTATATGTGGGGGGCTTGGTTGAATTTCAGCAGTAATTTTAACGAAAGAGTAAAAGATGAAATAATAATAAATAAACAACAGAAAAAATATTTTGATGAATATTATAACATGATTTATACAGCATTTAAAGAAATATACCGAGTTTTAAAAAAGGGTAAATACATGACGCTTACTTTTCATAATCCTGATATAAAGATAAGAAATGCAATAATTCGAGCGTGCGTTCTTGCAGGTTTTAATTTTGAAAAAATAATATTTCAAGAACCGCCACGACCATCTGCAAAAGGATTGTTACAACCATTTGGCTCATTACAGGGAGATTATTTTTTAAGATTTAGAAAACCTCTATCGGAAAAAAATTCTATCTCTGCAGAGGAAATTAGTAAAGAAAGATACGAAGAACTTGTTGTTGAAATAGCTGAAAAAATAATAGCAGAACGTGGTGAACCGACCCATTTTACATATATTCAAAATGTAATAGACCCAATTCTTTATTCAGAATTAAAAAAACATGGTCTGCTTTTAGAGCACACACCTGAAAATGTAGAGAAAATCTTGAAAGAAGAGATTGGAAAAAGATTTGTTTTAATAAAAACAAAAATTGGCAATAAACCTGGCAAAACTTGGTGGTTAAAAGACCCGCATAAATTATTCATTGACATCATACCTCTAAATAAGAGAGTGGAGGAAACCATTATCAATTTCTTTAAAAAGAAATATAAAGCATCGTTTACAGAGATTCTTACCGAAGTTTTTACTCAATACAAAAATTCGTTAACTCCAGATAAAGAAAGTATTACTACTATTTTGAATAGAATTGCAAATAAAAGTTCTGGGAATATGTTTACTTTAAAATCATCTGTAAGTAGATTAATCAAAGAACACGAAGAGATGGTTTATTATCTTGCAAAAATAGGAGAAAAGGCAGGTTTTAAAGTTCATATAGCAACAGATGAATATGGGAAAATGTTCAAAGGAAAACAATTACGGGAATTGATAGATATTAAAGAAATAGAAATATCAAGTATCCCCAAATGGAATCTAGGCAGAATCAAGAAAATTGATGTTGTTTGGTTTGAAAAACAAAAAATAATTTATAGCTTTGATGTAGAGAATTCAACCAATATAACGGATTCGCTTATGAGGGGGTCTAACATTCTAAATTCAGATGTAAAAAGACTCATTATAGTTCCTAAAGAATATGAAACACTAATGAATAGAGTTTTTAGAGAACCTGCAATACAGGAAATTATAGAGCAATCAAATTGGATGATTATAACCTTCAAATCTTTAAGGATGTTTTTTAACAAAAACAAAGGGAAAAACAAAATTGATTTGCAAGAATTTGATAATATGATGAGATTGCCAAAAGAAAAAATATCTGAACAGAAGGCATTGAAAGAATACTAAATTTTACTATCTTTAAAACTTATCTTTTTGCTGCATTGACTTTGGGTATTACGTCCCACTTGTGTAAAAAGCCTATTGTTCACTTTCTTTAAAGCTACGAAGCAAGGAATAAGCGATATAAGATAATGCTAGTTTATCCTCTTCATAAAGATAGGTCATCTTTTTGATGTATTCCTTCAACAGTAAAACCAAACTTTCCCTGTTCATCTTTTCAAACTCTTCTTTGCTGATGGGATTGCCATCTTTATCTGTAATGATGCTGAACATTCCATTTTCCATTGCATTACTCTTCGTTTAATTTTACTATCCGGTCAAACTTGTAGTAAACTTTGTAGAGCTTGTCACACATTCCGCATTCAATCAAAACCTCACGGTTATGCATGTTGGTATAATCTTCAATGATTAAACCGTCACCTTTGACATTGCAATGAGGACAGATTATTTCATCTGCTAAATTTTCTTTCGTCATAATATCGACAATACTATTTGTTTTTCCTGTTTAAATAATCTTCTTTGGAATGTATACAACTGTAATTATTCTATTATAAGTTTATATTTATGAAATCTCCCTAAAAATGTCTCACAATGACATACTTTGATTCCTAACTTGTTGTTCTTCATATTTTTAACCAAATTATTATCTTCAGTGATGAAATAATTGCAGTTCCCATATAACGCTTGTGCAATAAGAACCCCGTCATGAGTATTACAGTTGTAAATCCATAATAAACGTCCTACATTGTCTTGATTATATCTTTCTGCCCGATTCATCTTTAAGTCATTTGGATTTAAAAACGTGTTAACAAATTCAATCAATGACCTATTAATTTCTGGAAACTGTTCATCCTTCAATTTTATGTCCCTCATCATTCTTATCCAATATCTGAACGGAACACGCTTTTTGGACAGTTTCCTAGATTTATATTCCATCCCTATGACATTATATACTTCACATAAGGCAAATTGTGAAGTGAAAAACTGACAAGTTCCACATTGATTTTCTTTAATCTTTTCTAACAAAGAATACGAGTTTTGAATTTTTTTATGAAATTCTTTTAATAGTTTTTTATCTTCTTCCCCCTCTTTTTTTAATTTCAATCTCTCTAAAATAAGTATCCAATTGGCAATTACATTCGAGTCAATAAACACATGGTCTGGCATATCTCTCAATCCGAAACTTAAATCCCGAAAAAATCTTCCCAAAATGATTTCTTTGATTGAGGGCGACGAATATAGTAACCTTTCTTATCTTGATATATCCTATCTCCTTTTCTTCTAAACTTCTCAGCTTCCTGTTTATTCTTATAGTGTCTACTGACAGGTTTTTTTTCCATTTCTTTTTCCTCAAATTCTACATCACTATCGTATGAATTACTTTCTTTATTATTTTTATGCATTTCCTCATTATCGCTCATTTTAAGTTCACCTGCATTTTATCATCTACGATTTTAAGGTCAAAATATTGATTTTAGGGGCAAATACAAATAAAAGGGCAAAGCCCCTAAAATGGTGAGAGTAAATCAAAAATATAGGCAAAACCATAAAAAAACGCTTTAGCGTCAAAGGCCGTTTTATAACTTTTGAAGCACATCAACCACAATGCAAACCCCATGCACAACTTCGATATCATTTTCTTTGCAGAACTTTATTGCTTTTTCTGACTCAGAGCCCGGCTGCATCCATATTTTGTCAATTCCAAACATTTTGCACTGTTCAACAGTTTCTTCAGTAACTTTTGGTGGGATGATTGTTATCACAAAATCCGGTTTTTCATGCAGGAATTCTATAAGTGATTTCAAATTAGGAAAACACTTATCGCCGTCAACTTCATCATATTTTGGATTAACGGGATAAACTTTAAAACCTGCATCTTTTATTTCTTTATATTTCCTATAGCCCCACTTCTCTTTTTGTATAGTGGCTCCTACAAATCCAATTGTATTCTTCTTGTTCAGAAAAATTTTAATTTTTTCTGTGTCCATTTCTTCCCCTTTTTTTGTGTTGTTACGTCTTTAGTTTCATAATTTTAATATTTTTTCTATTTTTAAATTATGTGAATCTAGTAATTTCACTTAACACCTACTAAGCTAATAAAATATTCGTTTAATAGTATGTTTGGGAGTTGAAACGACAAACATCAATATCATAATGGCAAATTCATATTCAAATCTTGTTTGTTTGATAGGACGTAAAAATAACTGTTGTATTATTTTACTTTATGGATATGTACAGTTCCATTATTAAAAACAATCCAACGTAGTTTATCCCCATCTTTAAGTTTTAATATCTCAACTACTTCAGAGGGAACAGTCATTCTTCTCCTTGAATTTCTAATTGTAATCGCTGTTTCAGTAATACATTTGACCTCATTCAGTTCAACTTTCATAATAAGATCCCATAATTATAATTGAGTAACTCATAATATACTTTATCCTTTTATTTTGTAACTAACAATCCACCTATTTAGTGAAAAAATTAGAAAGAGTTGATTTAAAGAATATATAATTTTGCTAATAAGAAAACTCCGATGCCTATTGCATAAACGGGTATAACAACTCTCCAGATATTATTAGGAATCACCCGGACTAGATAAGGTGATAACAATGCTGCTAGAAAACCACCGGTGAATATTGAAGGTAAAAGAACAAAATCTATTGTAACGCCTTGAGTAGAAATCAAAAGAAAGGCGGCTACGCCAATGATGCATACAAGACCTTCTGCTAAGGAGACAATTGCGGTTGCTGTTTTTTCGTAAATACCTGAAAAAATCTGCCCCATCATTACGACAGGACCATATCCCCCCGCTCCGATTCCCTTATTGAACCCAGCTACAGCTGAGAAAACAGTGAGTAATTTTGGTTTAAAAGTAGTGCCCCTTTGTCTTAATTTTACCATCCCGATGACTCCCATTACAAGGACAAGAATAGCAACATAAGTCTTAATGGCCTCTTTTGGAGGTTTTATTGCAAAATATGTAAGAATTACTGAAAAAAATATTGCAAAACATCCAAAACCTGCGATCATTAACATTATTTTAGTGGTTTGATTTAATGGTTTTTTTATCGAAAATTTTACATTTTCAAATTCATGATGGAAAAACCCAGCTGTTATTCCTGTTATGGCCTCTGAAATCAACAATATCGGAACAATTTGTAGTACATCATAACCTAAAAGTAACAATAAGGGGGTTAAACCTGTTCCAAAGCCCATACCCGCTGAGGAATCCATAGCTTCAAATAAGAAAGCAAGGACGATGATAAAGGGAATTAACTCAATCATCTTTCACCTTTTTAGACAATGATTATACCTGATATTAACTATAGAACTACGGTAAAAAAAGCTATGGTAACAAGATAAAATATTAACGCGCCAAATAATCTTACTAATGTTTTCTTTTTTATTTTCATTCGCTCCACTATTGTCATTTCAGCATCAATGATCTTAGCAAGGCTCCCTATTTCGTTTATCAAAATATTGCTTTGTATGTTTTCATTATCCATTGTTTTCACCATTATTGACTTTTTTATTACTATAGATATTTATATACAGGGCTCATATTTAAAGTTATTGGTGATTTTCATATATTTAATGGCATTTAGCCAAATTAATCCATCTTATATTGGTTAAAAATTGGCAAAAATGGGCATAGAGCCAACATGAAAATGATGAAAGCTGCAGGAAATAACAAAAAAAACTGTTATTTGCTCCAAAACCCTATCAACGCGTTCTTTAAGAGACGCCATCTCAAACAGTTTCTCAATATAATCATCACCTAAAAAACAACACACAATACAAGCAACAAATGTAACAAAATACTTTTGCAGAGTAATAATATTCTAAACCCTACTTAATAAAACCAGTGGTATCAGAATCACTATCAACAACAACTTTCTCAATCATACCCTTCCAAAATCACAACTTCCTTCAATTTCATTCATCAAAAAATTGCATATAAGGCGCGTACATTTTAACCATCTTTTTCAACTTGTCGAGTTCTTCATATTTCAAAACTTCATCAACTGCAATGATAGCACACACAGAAACCTGGTTCTTTCCAAAACCACCAACAATATCATCAGTGATACCTAACACTTCCTCTTTAGTTAAACCTGTTTTCAATGCGTTAACTATGCATTTTCTAAGTTGCCTTCGTGTTAAACCACACTTTTTAAAGCATCCTTTAATTTTGTTTTTTATTTTTACCTTTTTGCTATCTGATAATTTTATAGGTTTGATTTTTTTAGAATTCTTTTCGTATCTCAAAGCTTGACCAATAGCTGTAACAACACACAACGAAATTTCATCCTTCAAACCACCAGTAGCGACCATCTCATCAGCAATTGCTAAAATATCCTGTTTAACTAGTCCTGCATCCATAGCGTTGACAACACATTTTCTCAACTGTGTCCTCCCCACCGCGCACTCCTTTAAACATTTTTCAAGTTTGCTTTCAATTCCTTTTTTATCCATCTCACATTCATACAACCAATGTTTGATGTTTTATTAAAGATTGCCGTTATTCATCAAGAAATAAGATGGGATATTAATTCCATATAAAGCTATAAAAGGTATTTTTATCCAAAAGTCAAAATATCTTTTGTACTCTCTAGCTTCTATTTTCCCAAGGCTTAAATTATGGCAAGAATCTGTCCATCAGTGAAACCAAGATGACCGATAGCACCATTTAGACAAACAGCAGACTACACTTTTCCTACAGGCAAATGAAGCTCTCATGCAGCAAGCTGCATGGTATTCGGATAAAATAAATTTTTATACGCTATCACTATACCATGACCAAACTACCAAAGGATTGTAAGCGGTAGCGAATATGGAGGAATAAAAAATGTCAATGAAATTATTGATTGTTGGTGGTGTTGCTGGTGGCGCAAGCACTGCTACAAGAGCTCGAAGATTAAGTGAAGATGCTGAAATAATCCTGTTTGAAAGAGGCGAGTATGTATCTTTTGCTAACTGTGGTCTGCCGTATTACATCGGGGATGAAATTAAAGACCGTGATGATCTGCTTGTGACCACGGTGGAATTATTGCAAGATCGATTCAAAATTGATGTACGGATATTCAATGAGGTCATAGATATTGATCCAAAACAAAAACAGATAACGGTCAAGAACATCAAGACAAACGAGACCTACACAGAATCTTACGATAAATTGGTGTTGTGCCCTGGCGGTCAACCAATAAAACCCCCATTAGAAGGGATAGATCTGGATACGGTATTTACTCTTTGGACAATACCAGATTCTGACAAGATAAAAGCATTCATGGATAAAAACAAACCAAAATCCGCAGTAGTAATTGGCGGAGGATTTATAGGTTTGGAGATGGCCGAGAATCTGATAGCTAAGGGATTAGAAGTAACCATAGTTGAGATGCTTGATCAGATAATGCCGCCGCTAGATTTCGAGATGGCTTCCATCGTACATCAACATGTCATTGACAGCAGCTGCAAACTTCATCTATCAGATGCTGTGAGCTCGTTCAGCAAACAGAATGGACAGACAGTGGTAACGACGAAAAGTGGTGCCAAGATCGAGTGCGACATGGTTATCTTATCAATCGGTGTAAGACCAAACAACGAGCTGGCCAAAAAAGCTGGACTCAAGATAGGAGAGCGTGGAGGAATACAGACTAATGAAAATATGCTAACCTCAGACCCGAACATTTACGCTGCTGGTGATGTTGTTGAGGTGAAAGATTTTATTTCTGGTCGGCCAGCGATGATTCCTCTTGCAGGCCCTGCAAATAAACAGGGTCGCATTGTTGCGGATAATATTTTTGGTAAGAAATCTGTGTTTAAAGGCACTCAGGGCTCGGCAGTGGTCAAAGTGTTCGACATGACTGTAGCCCTCACCGGAAACAACGAAAAAACTCTGAAACGATACAATATACCATATCTTTTTTCATACACTGAATCTGGCTCACATGCAGCTTATTATCCTGGTGCCCAGATGATGAATATCAAACTTATATTCGCTCCGGATAATGGAAAGATACTTGGTGCTCAGATTGTAGGTATGGATGGTGCAGATAAGCGTATTGATGTATTTGCCACAGCCATTCGTGCGGGCATGACTGTTTATGACCTTGAAGAATTAGAATTAGCATACGCGCCCCCATATTCTTCGGCCAAAGATCCTGTGAACATGGCAGGATTTGTTGCTAGTAACATATTGATGGGACATGTAAAAAATATCCATTGGAATGAAATGGATCAAATGAACACAGAATCTGAAGTTCTACTAGATGTACGGGATGAGGAAGAAGTTGAGATGCATGAGGTCATTGGTAATGCTGTACATATCCCGCTGGATCAATTGCGAAAGAGTTTGTCTAAGCTTGATAAGAGCAAGACCTATATCACATATTGTGCTATGGGCCTACGTGGATATATTGCATATAGAATGCTTGTTCAGCATGGGTTCAAATGTAAGAATCTGAGTGGAGGCTATAAGATATATATGGCGCCAAAAGTGGACCTAACTCTACCCCCATCGAAACCAGAATCTGTTATTGAGTATGCAGAAAAATGTTTTGAAAACTTTGATTTTGAGGTTAATGCCTGTGGTGTTCCATGCCCAGGACCAATCATGAAACTGGCTAAAAAATTCAAAGAAATGAATGATGGACAAATACTGAAAATCACAGCATCAGACGCTGGTTTTTCAAAAGATGCCCCAAGCTGGTGTAAAAAAACCAGCAACGAACTGATAGCCCTAACCTCAGTAGACGGTACGTATACGGCCTTGATCCGCAAAGGAAAAGCAATGGGTCCTAAAATTAAGGTGACCACAGTTGATGTTTCTACACAAAAGACGAACGATGCAGAAGTAAGCGCAGACTTCGAAGTCAATGCATGTGGTGTTCCATGCCCAGGACCAATCATGAAACTAGCTAAAAAATTCAAAGAAATGAATGATGGACAAATACTGAAAATCACAGCATCAGACGCTGGTTTTTCAAAAGATGTCCCAAGCTGGTGTAAAAAAACCGGCAACGAACTGATCGCTCTTAATTCAGAGAAGGGTATTTACACTGCTGTGATACGCAAGAAAAAATAGGATTGAGAGAAAATAGTTATATCAATAACTAAGTATAAAACGAATGCAAGGATATCCCATGAAACTATCAGGAGCTATAGACAAGTTAAATAACAAGTCCAAAGACACGATAATTGTAATCATGGTGGCTGTACTTGCAATCTTGGTAGTCATCGGTTCAGCATTTTTTTATGAAGAACCAATAAGAAAATTTGAAGAGACAAGAACTATGATGGATACCTTTGTAACCATAACCGTTTACTGTGGCAATGAAGAAACTGCGCAGGTTGCTATTACTGCTGCATATGAAAGAATGGAGGAAGTAATTGCAATAACATCCATCTGGAATGAAACTGCAGAGGCTTATCAACTTAATTTGAATAGTGAAATAACTAATCCATCGGAAGAATTAATTGAACTAATCGAAACGTCGATTTATTTCAGTGAAGTTACAGATGGGAGTTTTGATATCACAGTTAAACCTCTCCTGGATTTATGGGAATATAAACCCGAAGCTGAAAGTCAGTTCTGGGAACTTGATTCAACTGTGCAATTGGAAATAATCAACGAAACCATGCCCCGTATCGGGAGCGATATGATAGAGATTAATACTTCACCATCGACCATACGTTTTACAAAAGAAGGAATGAGTATTACTACAGGAGGAATAGCGAAAGGATATGTAGTTGATGAGGGGTTAAAAATATTGGAAAACATGAGAATTGAATATGCATTAATTAATGCAGGTGGTGATTTGGCTACTATCGGTTCGAAACCTGATTCTTCTTGGACAGTAGCTCTTGAAAATCCAGAAAATGAAAATGAATTTATAACTAGATTCAAGATATCTGGGAAGTCTGTTGCTACATCAGGTAACTATAGACGTTATTACAATGAAAGTGAAAAAGTGGGTCATATTCTCAACCCTAAAACAGGTTACTCTGCAAATGAATGTTGGAGTGTCGCAATAATTGCGGATAATTGTACATATGCAGATGTTCTTGCAACAGGTGTTTTTGTAATGGGCCCAAATGATGGTATGCAATTGATAGATTCTTTAGAGGGTGTAGAGTGTTTAATTATTGATTCAGAGTCAAAAATATCTCGATCTCAAGGTCTTAGTGAATTTGAATATTGATGGGATGACAATATGATGCTAGATTTATTGTTGAAAAGTGCCAAAGGCGTAAAAGTTCCTGAAAGGAAATTTTCAGAAAAAAAAGCTATTGAAAACGCTCCAATTCCAAAAGAAGTTGTCTTACCTATGGGTCAGCATCTTGGTGCTCCTGCAAAACCCGTTGTAAATAAAGGAGATAGCGTTAAAACTGGGCAAATTATCGGGGAGGCAGGAGGGTTCATCTCAGCAAATATTCATTCGACTGTTTCTGGTGAGGTTAAGAAGATTGTTCAGTTAATCAATGTTATTACTTCACAGCCCATGGACGCTATTGTAATTGAATCTGATGGCGAAGACAAATGGACTGTGATGAAAAAGATAAAAGATTGGGAGTTAAAATCAAACGAAGAATTACTTGCACGTATTAAAGATGCGGGAATTGTAGGACTTGGTGGTGCGACCTTTCCGACAAATGTTAAATTATCGCCTCCGCCTGGTAAGAGTATTGATACGATAATATTGAATGGCTGTGAGTGTGAACCATATATAACCTCTGATCACAGAGTAATGCTTGAATATGGCGATAAAATTCTCGAAGGTCTACAAGTTATGATGAAATTGCTTTCATGTGAAAATGTTTTCATTGCAATAGAAGATAATAAACCAGATGCAATTGAAAAAATGAGGGGTTTTTTAACAGAAGAGGGTTTAGATGGTGTGAAGATTGTAGAGATGAAGTCTAAGTATCCGTTGGGCGCAGAAAAAACTCTAACCAAGACTCTTTTGAAAAGAGAAGTACCAATGGGTGGTTTACCATTGGATGTGGGAGTTGTAGTTCAGAATGTAAGCACTGTTAAAGCCATTTATGACGCGATATTTGAGGGTAAAGCATTGGTGGAGCGAGTGGTTACAGTAGCTGGTTGGGTAAAAGACCCTAAGAATCTAATTGCTAGATTTGGCACACCTGCCAAGGATCTGATTAGTTATTGTGGTGGTATTGTCGGGGATGCAAATGAGATGATTTTTGGTGGTCCAATGATGGGGCTTTCTCAGTATGATCTTAGTACTCCTGTCATTAAAGGTACTAACTGTATATTGATGAAAAAAGCGGAGGTAACGGATGAAAAGAACTGTATTCGTTGCAGTGCGTGTATAGACGTCTGTCCAATGGACCTGATGCCTACTATGTATGTTCAACTCGTTAAAAAGAAAAGATATGAGGATTGTGCAAGGGATTATTTCGTTGATAACTGCGTTGAATGTGGAGCATGTGCATATTCCTGTCCTGCAAAAATACCTATTGTCCAATATATTAAGATTGCAAAGAATGAATTAAGAAAGATGAAGGTGAAGAAATGAACGAAGAGGATAATAAAAAATTCATTGTTTCACCTGGGCCACATCTAACGACGGATAAATCGATAAGTAAAATCATGTATATGGTGATAATAGCTTTACTCTTCCCTGCAGCTGGTGCAGTTTATTTCTTTGGAATCTATGTAATATTTGTTATAATTGTTGGTATACTTACAGCTGTAATTACAGAGTATGTGGCTAAAAAACTCCGGAAACGGGAGTTTTATATGGATGGGAGTGCAATAGTTACTGGGCTTTTGCTTGCTTTGATATTACCTCCAAGAATTCCACTTTGGGTAGTTGTAATAGGTGCTGCTGTATCAATTGCTATTGCAAAGGAGGCTTTTGGCGGGCTAGGATATAATATATTTAATCCAGCATTGGTCGGAAGGGCATTTTTAACCACTTGCTTTGCTGGCCTTATGACCCAGTATGTCCTGCCTGTTGAATCTTTGACTGGAGATGCTGTAACTTCCCCAACTGTGTTAAGTGAAGGTTACGTTATGACTGGAAACATAACTGAACTTTATCAGTCTCTTTTCTTTGGCAATGTCGGAGGTTCAATCGGTGAAACATCGGCTCTTTTAATATTAATAGGTGGTATTCTTCTAATTGCAACAAAGATTATCAATTGGAAGATACCATTGTTTTATATTGGAACGGTTTTTGTTTTTACATTTGCCTTAGGTGAAGACCCTATATTTCACGTTCTTGCAGGTGGATTAATGCTGGGTGCATTTTTCATGGCTACTGATTATGTAACTATTCCTTTGACAAACAACGGTAAAATCGTCTTTGCTATTGGGTGTGGATTATTAACGGTCTGCATTAGACTTTATGCAGGAATGCCTGAAGGTGTTGCTTTTTCAATACTTTTAATGAATGCTTTCACACCTTTGATAGATAGATATTCTATTCTAAAACCATTGGGATACATCAAACCAGAGAAATCGAAAAAGAAAGAGAGTAAAAAAGGCGAGGAAGAACAAAAAGCAGAAGAGAAAAAGACAGTAAAGGAGGGTGATAAATGAAGAAAGTTGAAGATATTATTCCTATACTGGTCTTAACTATCGTAGTATGTGCTTCTGTGATAACCCTAGCTTTAACAGATGACATAACAAGGGAGAAAATTGAAGAGAGAAAATTGACAGATATACAAAATTCTCTTAGAGCGCAATTCCCCGAAATGACTGGATTTGAATATGATGAAAAAATAGAGGTATATACAATTTTTACAGGCGATGATAATTCTATTGATAATATCATAGGTTATTCTTTTGAAACGATGGGAAGTGGATATGGTGGGAATATTGAGATTCTTGTAGGTTTAAAAGATTTAGAGACTATAAACGGTATTTCAATTATTAATCACATGGAAACACCAGGTTTAGGTGCAAAGATAGTTGAATCTGATTTTACGGAGCAGTTTAAAGATGTTGCAATTGAAGATATCGATCTGAGAACTAACGATGGTCAAATAGATGCAATAACTGGTGCTACTATAAGTTCAACAGCAGTGGTCAAAGCTATACGAGAGGCAGCACTTCAGAAAGTTGAGTTGTTAAAAGAGAAGGGTGATTTACAGGAGTGATTTGATATGAATACATCAAAAAAATGTGTAACTTGCGATAACTGCAGTGGAAAAAATAAAGCAACGAAGGGCAATAAAAAAGGAGGTTTTATTAGAATATTTATCAATGGTATTACAAATACAAACCCTGTTTTTATATTACTGCTTGGATTGTGTCCTACACTTGCAGTTAGTACGTCTCTTGATAACGCCTTTGGTATGGCTTGGGCAGCCACATTTGTACTTATATCATCAAATATTCTTATATGTTTAACAAGAAAGTGGATACCAGGAATTGTACGGATTCCAACATATATCGTAATTATTGCGACTTTTGTCACAATCGTACATATCATACTGCAGGCTTATATGCCGCCACTTGCCAAATCGCTTGGTATTTATGTTCCACTTATTGTAGTAAATTGTATTATACTTGGAAGAGCAGAAGCATTTGCATCTAAGAATCCGTTAAAGTTAACACTTGCGGATACAATTGGTATAGGCATTGGTTTCTCAGGTGCTATTCTTCTTATTGCGTTTATTAGACAGCTTTTTGGTACAGGTAGCATTGAAATGTTTGGTCAACATCTTGTGTCTATTCCAGGGCTCATTGATAACCCTATTTCCATTTTTATTCTACCTATGGGTGCCTTTTTTGTTATAGGTTCACTGCTTGCATTCTTTAGATATGTGGGGGTGATGCCCTGTGAATGACCTCCTAGCAATCTTTTTTGGTATGGCTCTTGTCAATAATTTCATCTTAGCAAAATTTCTAGGGTTGTGTCCGTTTTTTGGAGTTTCAAAAAAACTTAGCAATGCAATTAGCATGGGAATGGCTGTGATTTTAGTGATGATTGCAGCATCTCTTATCTCATGGGTTATTTATTATTTTGTACTACAACCATATGATATTGTGTTTATGCATATTGTCATATTCATACTGGTTGTTGCATCTCTTGTTCAGATTATTGAGATGACTATTAGACGTACAAATATTACTCTGTATAATGCTTTAGGGATATATCTCCCTCTTATAACCACGAACTGTGCTGTTCTTGGTATAGTACTCATAAACGTTCAACAGGAATATTCAATAATTGAAAGTCTTGTAGCTTCAATTGGAGCCGGGGTTGGATTTACGTTGGTTCTTGCGATAATGTCTGGAATAAGAGAACAGTTGGATTTAGCTGATGCACCAAAATGTTTCAAAGGTATACCTATTGCAATGATTACTGCTATGATATTAAGCCTTGTATTCCTTGCATTTGGAGGAATAGTCTAAAATGAATACTCTTGGAGTTATAATTCTAACCATGGTTGGTTTTGGAAGTGCTATATGTATATTTATTGCTAATAGATATCTTCCAAGAGAAGCAGAACATCTGAGAAAAGCTGAGGAGATATCAGGTATTTTACCCGGGATGAACTGTGGTGCCTGTGGTCAAGCAGGATGTTTTGCATATGCTCAAGCTCTTGCAAAAGATAAAAATGTAATTGTTGAAAATCCATGTATGGTTCTTATGAAAAATGAAGATGCCATTGCAAAATTAGAAGAAAAACTTGGTATAAAAATAGCATCAACTGAAATGAGTAAAGGCGCTATTATTAGATGCAATGGAAAATCTGATCTCAGCTTTGATTATAAAGGGATAGATACCTGTAATGCTGCTGTACAACTAGCAGGTGGATATAAAAAATGCCCATTTGGATGCATTGGACTTGGAGACTGTATAAGTGTATGTCCAGAAGGCGCAATATCAATCGATAAAGAGAAAAATATTGCGGTGGTAGACCATGATAAATGCATTGGGTGTGGTCTTTGTACAAAGGAATGCCCGCAGAATCTGATAGAAATCGTTTCCTTAGATTTACCTCAGTATCTAGGTTGCAGTTACACTTATAAGAAAAACATAGTTAGTAGGGAAAGATGTGATGTTGGCTGTATACATTGTAGGATATGTCAAAAAACAGCCCCTGATGCACTTGAGTGGGATGAAAAGAAGGATTTACCAAGGTTTGTAGAGAAATCCATGCCTGCACTAGATGCTGTAAAAAAATGTCCAAAGCATATAATAATACCCCTAGCTTTAGATATTGCAGATGATGTTAAAGATGATAAAAAGCTGAGTAATAATTAAAATCATTCGTTTTTAATCCAGTTTATCAGTTTTTTTCTGCATTTGATACAAAGATGCCATTCGTAGGGTTTGCCTTTACCAGGCTCAGCATAATCACAACGTATTATTGTATCAAACATGTCTTTGTAGGTTTTTTGACATTTATCACATTTTATTTCCATTATTTTTTCTCCTAGTTTTGCAACATATTAATCAGGTTATATGTATTTTTTTAGGAATAAGATACTGAAGTGAGCAGTATATCTGATATGAAAATTAAACAGAAAAATGAGAAACAACCATCTGGAAATTTTATTTTAAAGTTTATTCTAATTTATCTGTTATATCTACTATAAGAATATTTCCTTTTTGACAGAATTATCTCCTGATTTTTTGATTTTTTCTGTGAACTCTGTAGCTACTTTTGCATATTTAGTTCCTTCAGATGCAGAAACCCATGAAAGCAATAATCTATCCGATTCTAGCCCTAACTCTTCAAATATTTTTTTTAACATTGCAAATCGTCTACGTGTATAGTAATTTCCTTTATCATAGTGGCAGTCTCCTGGATGACAGCCAGCTACAAGTACACCATCTGCTCCTGCAAGATATGCTTTTATGATAAAAAGTGGATCTACTCTGCTAGAGCACATAACACGGATAGGTAGTATTGAAGGGGGATATTTAAGTCTACTAGTACCTGCCAGATCTGCTCCAGCGTAGGAGCACCAATTACAGAGAAAAGCAAGTATCTTTGGCATAAACTCTTCTTCTTTTTTCATTTTATCTCCTTTAATCTTCAACTTCAGCAAATTCTTCTTTTTCAAATGTAATAAGAGGAATCTTTTCTTCTATACTTTTTCCAGGAATATAATCAAACATTTTTTGAACAGATTCACCCACCTTTTTGAATATAATTGAAAGTGGTATGTCAACAGGGCAGACATCTTCACATGACCCACAGCCAACGCAGGATATGCCAATATGGGTTAATCTGCCAAGCTGATAATATATTGTGTCAGGTGGAACTCTAAGCCCACCTCTCCTTTTAAGCTCCATCTCATAGTTAGAGGGTTTGTATTCACAGTCAGGGGACTCAAATTCACACAGCTTACAATAACAAATAGGGCAAACTCTCATGCATCCATGGCAACCTATACATTTTCCAAAGATCTCTATTAATCCATCCATGCCATTCATTTTTGTTTCAATTTCATCAAAAAGTTTTTTCTTTTCTGCCTCTCTTTTACTTCGGAATTTATCCAGTTTTCCTTTATCAAGTTCTTTTTCTAAAAACTCTGCTTTCATACCTTTAGCAAACTCCATTCCCTTTTCAGTGTTGAGAAATATCAAACATTGTTTATCTATATCATTTTTACTTATTAGATCAACTGTCATATCTGCAGCATATGGCTTAAATTCCCCACATCCTTTACAGGCAGATCTCAAATTAGTGGGAATTTCAGCTTTCTTAACTGCATCCCAATATTTAGAGAGATTTTTATCTATACTTCCATCTACAGCCATTTTTAGTGGATATACACCACCACACGTTGAACTTACTACGAATATATTCTCAAGACTTCCCTGTTCACGTTTCACAAGCTCCATAAATGCTCTTAATTCACATGGTTTTACAACAGCAGCAACTGGCTCAGTTGTTTCTCCTCTTAGTGTAAAACGTGATAATAGCTTGCCGGCATTAACAGGCATTAAAGGAAAAAGAGGAACTGCATCTTTTAGTTCATCTGATTTAGTAATAAGTGAGTAAGCTACCGCACCATCTTTACTTATCTTCTTAAGCGTAAAAACTCCTTTTACCTTACCGCTCTCTAAAAGAAATTTCAGAAGCTCTAGGACGCCCTGCTCACTGTTTTTGTTTATCTTTAAAGCTTTAGTCATTTGCATCCTCCACTTCATGAAGCTCTTCCTCTTTGTAAGTAACTAGCGGGAGAGGCTCATCTAGACTCCTACCTGAAACATAATCAAATAAACCTTGAGTATCATCAGCAACCATACTAAATATTTGAGCAACTGGGATAGACATTGGACATGCATCTTCACAGGCTCCACAGGACACACAAGAAAGACTCATATGCATCATTCTTCCCATTTGAAAAAGAGTGGTATCAGGTAGAAACCGAATGCTTCCTTTACTTTCAGCCCTCTGAAGATAATCCTCAGAGGGATGCTTTACCTTATCAGAATCAAAATAACATAAACGACAATAGCAGATAGGGCAAACTCTCATACAGTTATGGCAGTTAATACATTGGCTAAAAGCATCAAGCAGATTGTCAATACCACCAATTTTGGATTTTAACTCTTTAAGATTTTTCTTTCTTTTCTTAAGTTTTTCTTCTGAGATAATCTTAACCTTTGCCTCCCAACTATCAATACTGTCTTTCAAAGCTATGTCAAGTTTATCCAATACATCATTTCCTTTTTGACTACTTGAAATAATAAAAAAACTATCTTTTTTAGCACCAAGGGTTCCTATATGGATATCCCCTGTAATCATGCTTGATTTATCACATATCTGACATACTGGCCGCATTATTTTGTCATCCCATTTCTGAACAGCATCATCAAATAGCTTAATGCTTTTTTTTGGATCACTGAGGAAATCAGAAATGGGTAAAACACCTGGGCAATCTATACTTATAAGTGTTATGTTCTCTAAATTTGTTTGACCAAGTTTTGATAACTCAATTGTTGCCCGTATTTCACAAGGGCGCATAACAACAGCTATTTTCGTTTTTCCTTTTCCAAGCCGAGTCACACTAGAAACTGCATGACCACCCTGAACAGACATAACTGGTGGAAGAGGAAATGCTTCTTTTAGAAGTGATTTATCCTTAATCAACACATATGCAAATGAGTCACCTGCAGGAACTCTCATAGGTATTAAAACAGCATCAAAAATTCCTTTATCCATTGCTTTTTCTAAAATATCAATAATTGCTTGCTTTGTGCCTAGTTTCGCTGAGATTATTGCACCTTTATTTTTGAGATCAGGTTCAGATATGCTCATCTTACAGCCTCTACAAGTTCTTGATAAATTTGATTGAACGTAAAATGTTTAATACTTGCGGCACCAGAAGGACAGGCGGCAACACAATTCCCACAGCCTCTACAGATCACCTCGTTTACAACAGATATCTTTTTTGTTTCATCAAAGGTAATAGCACCATATGAGCAGACAGAGATGCAGGTTTTACATCCTATACATAATGATTCAGATATATGAGAGACTCTCACTTCAGGTTCTATTTTTCTACCTGGAACAAGAGATGAAAGTATTTTTCCGGTAACTGCCTCTGATTGAACTATTGTATCAGAAATATTTTTTGGACCCTGTGCACATCCCGCAATATAAACCCCATCTGTAGATGTAGATACCGGGCCTAGTTTTTCATGTTCTTTAGCAAAGAAACCACCATCACCCTGTGAAATACTAGTCATTTCAGCGAGTCTGGAAGCATCTGATGCTGGTTCAACAGCAGGTGCAAGAATTACCATGTCAACCGGATGACTCTTTTTGTTATTATCTTCAGTTTTATAGTTGATGTTTATCTTTTCTCCTTGTTTTTTAACCTCAACATCCTTAGCTCTAATGAAATCAACATTTTTCTCTTTTGTTTTCTCGTAGAACTTTTGATATGATTTACCAGGAATGCAGAGGTCTAAGTAAAAATGAGACACCTTAACATCTGGGATTTTATCCTTGAGATAGCGAGCGAATTTAAGGGAGTACATGCAACATATTTCTGAACAGTAACCTTTTTCGTCTCTACCAACGCAATGGATAACTGCTACTGACTTTGGAGCTTTACCATTTTTAAGAGAAATTTTTCCAGATGAATTCATTTTTTCAAATTCCAACGCAGTAAGAACATCATCTAACTTTCCGTAGCCATATTTAGGAGTTTTTTTAGGATCAAAAAAGGTAGAACCCGTTGCTAACACTATTGCACCTACATTGAATTCAACCGGCGTATCATCTCCCTTTTTCTTCACCGTTGCTTCAAAATTCCCTAAGAACCCAAGAACTTCTTCCACATTAGCATCAGTAAAAACCTTGATTTTTTCATTCGTATTTACATCCTGAATTTTCTGATTTATAAGAGTGGATGTTGGTTGCATGCTCGGAAAGGTTTTTTCAAAATTTGTTATTAAACCTCCTAAAGAGGATTTTTGTTCAACAAGGTATATTTTTCTATCAGTATTAGCAAGTTGTAAGCTTGCTTCAATACCAGCAATTCCCCCACCAATTACAAGAACATCAGGGTTACTTTCTATCTCTTTTTTTTCTAGAGAGGAATGATAGCGAACTCTTCTAATAGCTGCTTTTGTTAGTCTTATCGCTTTTTCTGTAGCCTCGTTTTTATCTTCTGTGATCCAAGCGCATTGTTCACGGATATTAGCAAGTTGGAAAAGATAAG
>JAUWIE010000029.1 GCA_030605515.1 Thermoplasmatota archaeon | reverse complement strand
ATAACTTAGATCACCAGGGGGACTATACAAAGTATCAGTAAGTCCAAAAGCAATCAGGCCTGGAGATGGGTCAGTTCCAAAATATACATCATATGTCAATGGATCATCCTCAGGGTCACTGCAAGTCCAAGTTAGTGTAAGACCACTTATGGGTATATCTATTGCCCCGTCCTCTGGGTTTGGGTTATTTGGTAGATTTGGTGGATAGTTTGGTGTTGTTGTGAAATGCCATAATGGTCCAATTGTAGTATGAGTATAGTCATCATGGGAAACAACCTTCCAATAATACATTGTTTCATAATCTAGTGTTCCTGGATTATAATTAGTTTCTGTTAGACCAGATGCTACTAATGGTGGATCTGACACTATACCAAAGTAAACATCATATGTTACTGTATCGCTAGGGTTCGGATCACCACCAGTCCAACTTAATCCGGTAACTATTGGAATATCAGTTGATTCATTAGTTGGTGTTGGATCGCTTGGTTCATTTGGCGGGTAATTAGGTATCGTTGTGAAGTGCCATATTGGGCCTTCTGTAGATGCTATACCGTCATTAGAAATGATTTTCCAGTAATATGTTGTGTCATGGTCTAGTATACCGATGGGGTTATAGAAAGTGTCAGTCAGTCCTGAAGCAATTAAGGATGGATCAGGATCAATGCCAAAGTACAAATCATACAAAACTGTATCGCCAGGGTCAGGATCTCCACCAGTCCAGCTGAGATCAGTTTCGACGGCGACATCAATTGATTCATTTACAGGGATTGGGTTACTAGGAGTATATGGGGGGTCATTTGGAATTGGTTCTGTGGTAAACTGCCATTCATCACCTGCAGTACTTGCTCCATGGTTATCCCATGCAACAATCCGCCAGTAATAAACTGTTTCATAGTTTAGGTCACCTGGTGGATCATAGGTTGTTGCTGATTGATTAGATACTACTTTTGGCGGTGGGCTAGTTTCTCCGTAGTAGACATCATATGTTACTGTATCACTGGGGTTTGGATCTCCACCGGTCCAACTAAGGCTTGTATCTATAGCTACATCAGTTTCACTATCCGCAGGCATTGGACTTGTTGGTATATTTGGTGGGTCATTACCACCAGTAATAGTTAAAAATCCATCAAAAAGCTCAGGATAGATCACAGAAGAAAACTCATCTGCATATGCACATTCAACAGGTGGATCACCTCCAAAAACACCAAGATCAAGAATAGTATCACCATTTATGGCTGTTGAAGATATATTAATAAATAGCTTTACAAGTAGACCTGATCCAGCAGGTGGATATGAACCTGGGAACCAAGCTGCTCCAAGTGAAAACACACCAGGAGATGGCATAACTGGTTGAAAGACAAATGCTGTCTCAGCAACAGTACCAGTCTTCATAGCTGTAGGATCTGATATATCGATCTCTATCTGCGTTGGATCATAATGCATACCAATACTGAATCCAGAGATCGTCTCCGTCCATTCACCAGTAATATTTACAATTATTCCCGTTTCACCGGCTATCACAGTTTGGTTTTCCACCAGCATATAGCTATCACCATTTAATTTGTTAATGGCCCTATCTGATATGGCGATTGTTTTCTCATTATTTATGTTAGATACTGCTGATACTGGCATAATAAAAGCTATGGCAACAGTTAGTGCTATAACTATCTTCAAAATTTCTTTACGTTTATATATTGTTTTCATAAATACTACCTCCTTAAGCAAGTAAATTGCTTTTCTATCTGTATAGTAAATAAATTTAGAGTATATAATTTTTCCTTATTTTTATAAAGACATCTGAATTTTTTTGTTATTCATATGAGACCAATAATTAATCCATTTAATTCATTATATTTGTTAAAATAAATTTAAAATAGAAGAGGAAAAAATTAGAACTTTATATTAGTCGCAACAGTTTTCAACCGGTGGTAATCCACCACCGTACAAATAAGCAATAATATATGTCAAATCCCCAATATTTACACTCCCATCTCCATTAACATCACCGATACAAAGATCTGGTTCAGGTGGAGGTCCACTTCCGTATAAGTACGCAATAATATATGTTAAATCGGCTATGTTTAAAGTACCATCAGAATTTAGATCTCCACAGATAACTGATATATTAACAGATAGAAATTCAGACCAATTGCTTTCAGCACCATGTTCATCTAATGCTTTAACCTTGACGGTATATACTCCTTGTTTTTTCCACGAATGACTCATTGATATGAGTACATCAGATAATCTTTTTCCAGATATATTTCCACTGCCATCACCCCAATCAAAATAATAGTATACACCTTCTCCATCTGAATCAGTTGTACACGCAGTAAACAAATAATTGGCGTTAATATATCCTGTTGTCGGACCAACTATTGTTGGTTTGTTTGGAGGATAATTATCCAAGGGGAAATTATCTAAAAGAGCACACACATATGAGTTGTCTTTTGCTATTACTTCGGGATAACTATCACCTGTTAGATCTGTAGTCAGAATTGCTTGGAAATCCGAAGTACCACAATTTTCATATGTCCAAAGTGGCGATCCATATTGGCCATACAAAGCATAAACATTACCTTTAGTCCATGGTGGGCAATCATCTGTTATTGCAACGACATCTAATTGACCATCATGATTCAAATCACCTATTGCAGCGGACATTACTATATTTGGGAGTATACCATTTGCTCGTCCAGCATGCCATATCTCCCTCCCACCAGATGGAGCAATATCTCCCCCATATAAACAGTATATACCACATGTACTCCCAGCAATAACCTCATTACCAGGTATATTTGGAATCATATCAGCAATAAGTATTGATTGAAAACTACCTTTCACACCAGCATCCCAATCCTGCTCCCACTCCCAAAGAAAAGTTCCATTTTTACCGCTTACACAACGAACACCATACCCTGCCTCTATGATTATCTCTTTATAAGGATCATCATTAAGATCACCGATACATAATGTTCTATCATCAACGATGGTATTAATCTCCCAAATAGAATCATTATTTTCACCATTTAAACAATAAAGTCTTTGCTCCCAGCTACTAACAAGTACATTGTTATTGCCATCTGCATTTACATCAGCTATGGCGGCACATATGGGTCGATTAATTGTGCGTTTCATCCATATAAAATCACCAGTGCTCCCATTTATACAATAAACATATTGATTATCCCTATAAACCCAATCACCTGTTGCAACGATTATCTCTTTTCGTTCATCTCCAAGAAGATCCCCTACAACTATATTATTAATTATCGTACACTCGATGTTACAATCCCATATTATCTCACCATTTGATCTATTTAGACAATAAAGAGTGGAATAATTTCCCGGGTACGCTGATGGATTTTCTACCTTGGTAAATACCTCATCTTTTCCATCATTATTAATATCACCCACACCACAAATTTTCCCAATTTCTGTATTCCAAATAAGCTCTCCGTTACTTCCATTTAACACAGATTGATTAACAAGGATATCAGCAATATCATCATCGTTTATGAAACTTGAAAATATCGATGTATAATAGCTAACCTCCACGTTTTCAGAATTCTTCCATAAGATTTCAAAATCATCTACTGACACGATCACTGGAATAATTAGGGTTGGTTCATTAAAGTCATTACTTGACATAATTATCAAAGCAGTGTAAGCATATTCCAATAAAGCCGTAGTATTAACAGTTATAGCTAAATCTAGTGAACTTCCTATATCTAAAACTCCTTCTAAGGGATAAACTGTCAGCCAAGGCACAGATGAAACTGTTACATTAAACTCTAATGTAGCTGTAGCCGTCTCCTCATTTCCAATTGTAAGATTATAAGTTAAAATAGCTTCATTATTTAAATGAAGGTCAAACAACTCTGGTGATACCCAAATATCGGATACGGGTATTGCTTGTACTATTGTATTCAAAATATTATTTGATGTTATATTTTCTCCGGGTACTGGTTCAGCTTCAACACCAACGGTATAAACTCCTTCATTAGTAGGTATCCATTCAAAACTAACATGTTCTAACTGCCATGAATTCAATGATGAAAGTATCATACTGTTTTCAACAGTTTCATTTACCAAAAAGTTAACCAAGATATCACTTTCATCATAAAATCCAAGGTTTCGAATACTGGCTTGCACATATGTGATCTCATTTAGTGGAGCATAATATGGTACATCAAGAAATACCACCTCAATATCATGATTTTCTCCTGTAGATGGTACCATCAAAGGATATTCATCCTTCATCGCACCGCAGGATATCTCATAGGGTACATCACCTATACCATCACTTCCAGGTACATTTTGATCAGGACCGGAAAAATTGTCACTACCTTCATAATCATCCCAATAATTACCGCCTGATGGATATCCGTTATCCCAGGTTGAGCAACAGTTATCACAAGCATTTTGATTATTGTTTACGAAGTAATTATGGTAAACATGGTTTTCAGGGCTTCCCTTGATATAAACCCCACCATAGTTATTTACTATCGTATTGTTAATAACAATATTTCCAGATGATGATGTTATCTTCACGCCCCATCCCCCTGGATTATCAGATAATATATTTCCTACAACTGAATTATTATCAGATGAATAAATCAGAAATATGTTATAACCGTCTCCTTCGCCATTATTGATTTCATTATTAATTATAGAATTATTTTCCGCATAGATAAACCAGAAACCATATTCATCAAAACGACTTACTTCATTATCGGCAAACATACTAAACTTAGGAAATCCTCTGATAGCTGCATAGGTATCTGTTATCACATTATTTTTTATTTCAAGATTGTTACCATATCCTATTTGAATGCCACATTCATCGTAATCCGTTCCACTATTTCTTATTAAAAAATTGTTAATCGATACATTGTTTGCATCAATATACACAACGTTGCCTGTATCACTTCCATCGATGATTGTCTCGTTTTTATCTTCACCAATTAAATTGATAGTTTTATCGATTACTAAATGCTCATAATAAGTACCAGAATACACAAAAACTGTGTCTCCCGTATTTGCATCATCAATAGCATCTTGGATGTACGTATAGTTATTCGCTCCATCTCCACCGACATACAAGGTAGTGCTTCTCTGAAGATCTAATGCGTAATTTTTTATTGTATCCCGTTCAACAGAAATGATTTTTTCATCTGTTAATTCTTTTATCTCATCAGCTTCAATAGAATCTTCAAAATCCATTGCACCTGTGTTAATACTTCCACTCATTCCAGATGCAATACTAGCTCCGATAAATACAATAATAATTCCAATCGCTAAGATTTCCCCAGCTGGAATATTAATTTTCATAATAAATATTCCTCCTTACTATATCAATAGAAACATACGTTATCTCTTAAATATCCCGTTAATTTAATATTACCCAACGTATGATGTTATATCAGTAGAATGAAGATTATTCCTTACTTCAGCAAAATCATTAAATATTAAGCCTTTTGTTTACTATTCTAACTATGGAGCGATTTAAAAAATATAAAACAATGGTATTTCCCAGAGAAATTCTTGTTGGACACAAAATTACAAATGAAATTGTTGATCTATGCCAAAGAATTAGTAGTAGTAAATCTGCTTTAATTGTTGCTGATAAAAACACTAAGAAAATATCAGGAGATGAAATTAGTAAATTGCTTACAAAAGCAGGTTATGCTGTAAAAGAAAAAATTGTATCAGCACCAAACGTTGGTGAAGTAAATGAACTGGTCAGATATGCTCGAAAAAACAAAGTTGAGCTTCTTCTTGGAGTTGGCGGTGGAAGCGTAATCGATATTACAAAACTTGCAGCATTTGATCTCTCAAAACCGTTTATTAGTGTTCCAACATGTGCGTCACATGATGGAATTGCTTCTCCACGTGCATCATTGAAACATAAATCAGGAAATATTTCAAAAACAGCGGAATCTCCACTTGCAGTTCTTGCTGATACATCAGTTATTTGTAAAGCTCCATATAGAATGCTTGCATCTGGATGTGCTGATGTAATATCTAATATTTCTGCAGTAAAGGATTGGGAACTTGCATATCGATTAAAAAATGAGGAATTCAGCAGTCATGCAGCAGTACTAGCAAAAACAGCAGCACAACTACTAATCGATCATGCTGATGAAATTAAACCAGATACTGAAGAATCTGTATGGCTTGCTGTAAAAGCTATGATTGTATCAGGTGTAGCAATGAGTGTTGCTGGTAATACTCGCCCTGCTTCAGGAGCAGAACATATGTTCTCACATATGCTAGACCACCTTGGACCAGGAATATTATTAAAAGGAAGGAAAAATACGAGACCACTTCATGGTGAGCAATGTGGCGTTGGAGCCATTATGATGATCTACCTCCATAGCGGTGACTGGGAGGAAATACGAGATGCTCTACATAAGATAGGAGCACCTATAACATCAAAAGAGCTAGGCATATCTAAGAAAAAAATCATCGAAGCTTTAGATCGTGCTCAAGAAATTCGACCTGAGAGATATACGATTCTTGGCGAAAAAGGTCTTACTTTAGATGCAGCAAAAAAACTTGCTAAAACAACTGGAGTGATATAAAATGCCACTTGTCACATTAATCGGGGAAAAAATTGCAGAAGAAGGAAATGAGTTTATTTATTTAGGTCCAAATAATGATTGTAGGAACTGTAAACTTAAAACCGTATGCTTTAACCTAAAAATTGGCAGACATTATATAGTTACCAAAATAAGAGATAAACGTCACAGCTGTAATGTTCATGAAGGAAACGCAGCGGTTGTTGAAGTAAAAGAAATGCCAATTCTTACTGCAATTGACAAAAATATAGCTGAAGGTAGTTCAATAAAAATAGAGATAAAAGAATGCAATAATATAGGTTGCACATATTATAGCCTTTGTAAAAACATTGCGTTACAAAAAGATAAAATCTATAAAGTTGAAAAGTTACTTGATAGTATTGAATGTCATCTTTCATATGATTTGCAAAAAGCTGAGTTGACTGATTAATCATGACATTTCACATTATATATCAAACCGTTTTTTCCAGGTAAACCATTAATACTGCCTAATTCATCTTTTATTATTTTATCCCAGTTAGCTGTGTTTTCTTTTGAGTTGTTATTAGCATTATCTGTAACTTGAGCAACACCAATACAAATTATCGAGGTTCCTGAGTTACCACAATTCCAGACTTCACCGATAACTTTCACTTTCTCAGATGGATTTTTTGCAATATCTTCACCATCATAAATTATATACTTTGTTTTATGATTATTCTTTAGTGTTCGTTCACCTGTAAATTCAGTGCTTTTATTTATGATCACTCCTTGTTGCATCGCATTTTCAATTGTTTCAATTGTTTCATCTTCTAATTCATTCTCATTCATTATTACTAAAGTTTTTATTGTTGTAACTGTAAAATAAGCAGGATAATTACCTTCTATTTCATATGTTAAACTGCACCATTTCTCTAATCCAAATAACCGTGATCCACTATCTCTATCTTCTGGGTTTTCACTCCAGCCATCAATTAGTAAATACTCATCAGGAACATAAGCTGATTTCAATTGGTTACTACCAAATACAACAGCAAAAATAATTACTATAAGTATAAATACTGCAATAATTGCATATATTCGACTGTCTCTACGATCACCCTTACTAGACACATCTCCAAATACTCTCAGAGATACTTTAAACTAGCGAAAATAATGTAAGAAAAAGGATACGATAGTTAAATTTGTTGAAATCGTATTTGTAATCTATGTTATACTTCTATTATATTTTTTTTATTGCATTTGCGATTTTTTCGCGTTTATCCTTTTCAATTGGTAAAGCAATAGAAGCTCTCCATCTTTTTGTTCCATCAGGTAAATAATACCCCCTGGAAAGAGCGATGAATTCATTTTCCCCTATTGGGGTTACTGCTTTTCTTTTTGAAATTTCAATAAAGTTGTTTTTTCCAAATTTTATTTCTTCAGATTTTACAGTTTCGAAATCTACCATTGTATATCACCTGCGATGTTTATTTACGCATAATATACTATTATAAATGAAACATTCCTCTAGTATATATTGATTATCATGTTTTTAATAGTTAAGATAATAAATAATAGAGAAAAAAATTTGTCTATTTTTTTAATCCTGCTTCTTTTCTAATTAATGCAGCTTTGTCCGTTTTTTCCCAGGTAAAATCAGGATCATCTCTTCCAAAGTGGCCATACGCTGCTGTTTTCTTAAATATTGGTCTTCTCAGATTAAGATGTTTTATAATATCACTTGGTTTAAGCGGGAAGAATTCTCGTACCAACTGTTCTATCTTGTTTATAGGTATCTTATTTGTACCAAAGCAATCAATATTAATTGAAACTGGTTCTGAAACACCTATCGCATATGCAAATTGAATTTCGCATTTATCTGCAATACCCGCGGCAACAATGTTTTTTGCTATATAACGAGCAGCATATGCCGCACTTCTATCCACCTTAGTAGGATCTTTCCCAGAAAACGCACCACCACCATGCCGGCCTATACCACCATAAGTGTCAACAATGATCTTTCTACCTGTAAGACCTGCATCTGCATATGGCCCTCCTCTGATAAAAGCACCTGTAGGATTTACATGAAACACCGTGTTTTTATCAACCCATTTGTTACAAACCGGTTTGATTACTTTATCAATCATATCTTTTCTTATTCTATTATGTGATACCCCACCATCATGCTGAGTTGATACTACAATAGTATCAGCTCTAAGTGGCTTTCCTTTCTCATCATATTCAATTGACACCTGAGATTTACCATCTGGTCTTAGATATGAAATGACATCGTTTTTCCTTACCTCCGCTAGTTTTTTTGTAAGTTTATGCGCAAGAGTTATTGGAAGTGGCATTAATTCTTTTGTTTCATTACAGGCAAATCCATACATCATTCCTTGATCCCCAGCACCCTGTCCTTTATGTAATCCATCTCCTTCAGAAACACCTTGTGATATATCTGGACTCTGTTCAGTAATCTGAACCCAAACAGAACATGTTTCCCATTCAATACCATACTCTGCTTTTACATAACCTATATCTTTTATCGTATTACGTACTACTCGAGGTACATCAATATATCCTCTTGTTGTCATCTCACCAAAAAGCATGACTCCGCCGTTTTTTGTACCTGTTTCAATTGCTACTCTGGACTGTTTATCTTGTCTGAGTGCTTCATCTAATATCGCATCAGATATTAAATCGCACATTTTATCGGGATGACCTTCAGTAACTGATTCTGAACTAATAAGTATCTTTCTTTTTTCCATATTATCACCTTTATTACTACTATATAAGATATTAGCCTCCAAACTAATTATAGAAAAAGCGTATCTGCAATTTAGTTATTAACTTTTATTAAAAAAAAAATAATGAAGATTTTTATTCATTAATTTTTCTAGTAACCCATGTATCTTCGTCAAGTGAATCATAGTCAAAGAGACTTTCATCTGAGATATCATTAATCTCTTGTCTTTTTCCAGTAAAAAAGGGGCTTATTCTTTTCTTTTTCTCTTGTGAATACTTCAAAATCGTGTTTTTCTTTAGAACCCAATAATGTGTTCGCCATTCTCGACCATCATACAATGTTGTTTCTTCTCTTTCTGTTGTTAGCATTCCTTCTTCTTCTAAAATATAAAACAATTGCCGATCTTCGGGATCTAAAACGTTGTCTATAACTCGATTATCATATCCAAATATATCAAGGACAAATCCAGCATCTCTACGTGCTTCTTCAATATCTATTCCAACTCTATTTGCTATTGCTTTTGATAAATCACTCAATGTAATAATATTCATACCAATTCGACCTCTTCTTGTATTCTTCTTAATTTATAAGTCCAATATGTTTTGTAATTTCTACTATATATAGTTTTCTATGTTTTTGTAGTTTTGTGTTATCCTGTAATTATTTCGCCTATTATCTTGTTCCTCTCTCATTTTATTAACTCCTTTTCACAATATTCCATGAAAACCCCTAGCAGATGGCCCTGTAATCTATCCCAGAATGCCTGTTCGGGGGTTTCTAAATTT
>JAUWIE010000024.1 GCA_030605515.1 Thermoplasmatota archaeon | reverse complement strand
AGCACATATAAATAGTTTACTACTGGTATAAACATTATAATAGTTAGGTTGCACGTAATGCTGCCCATATCTGTTGGCACTAATCAAAAAACTACTATTTCATTTATAAACTATTGAAGGTGGGTTTAACAGAGAGGATCTAAAATTTTTCCTAAATCTGTTATATCCAAAGGAAGCACTCAAGTATATAAAATCTGAATTAAAAGCAAAATAGAAATTTTTAGATGATATTTTTACAAATCAGCTTTTTGAATATTATAAAGCTCCCAATATTTACCTTTCTTAGCAATTAATTGTTTATGCGTCCCACTTTCAACAATTCTGCCCTCATCTAACACGTATATGGTGTCTGCATTTCGAATCGTTGACAGCCTATGAGCAATTATAAAAGTCGTACAGTTTTTAGATACTTTATTAATAGCTTTTTGTACAACATTTTCTGATACATTATCCAATGAGCTTGTAGCCTCATCTAATATGAGTATCTCAGGTTTCCGTATCATAGCTCGAGCAATTGCGACCCGTTGTTTTTCTCCACCTGACAGCCTCATACCTTGATCTCCCACTATTGTATCATATTTTTCAGGAAGTTGTTGTATACATTCATCCACATTCGCTAATCTTGCAGCTTCAATTATCTCACTGTCTGTATACTCTCCTCCAAATGCGATGTTGTCCTTTACTGAGGCGTTGTAAATAAAAGTCTCTTGACTCACAAATCCAACCTTTCTTAGAAATGAAAAAATATCCAACTCTTTGATGTTTACATCATCAATAATGACGCCGCCGTTATCTACATCATGCAACCGCAACAAAAGATTAACAATTGTTGATTTCCCTGAGCCTGATGCACCCACTATTGCAGTAATCTCATCTTTCTTTATTTCAAGTGTAACATCACTTAGAGTAACATCTCGTTCCTTATGAGCAAATTTCACGTTTCTTAAGTTAATACCTGAGTTCAGCCCCAAAAATTCTTTATCTCCATTTTTTATCTGATGGTAGGTTGTATCTTTTAACATTTCATGAACTGTTTCAACATTTGGCAGTATCTTCATAAACTGCATACGATAATTGCCAAACTTTGCTAATTTAGGCAAAATTAGAAAAACTCCAAATGCAAAAGTGCCAATAACTGGAATTGTATTCATAAATGTACCAGGATATTGAAATTTAATAAAAATGACCACACCGCCAATTGAAGCATATAGTAGCAAGAGAATCAACGCTTCAGGAAATCGAGTCCAGAAATAATCTTTTCTATGATACGTCCAATACGTGTTTATTGCGTTATCAAATAGTTTTTTCCAATAGGGAAATGTTTCAAATACTTTTATTTGTTTAATTCCACCTGTGAATTCATTTACGATTACCGTCTCTTTTTGACCTGATTCTAATTGTTTTCTACCAGCTTTATAAGATACCTTTATACTTAGATATTTAGTTAAATAGTAATAGCCTACTCCGCCAATTACTATCAAAATAGTACCTTTCCATGACATTGAAAGAAGTAAGATAAATACTGATGCCGATAAAAAAAGCTCTACAATAATTGTTGCCAAGAGTGTTATTAAATTTGCAATGTTTGCTGGTGCAGTCGTGGTCTTATATATTATTTCTCCTGTTTTATTATCAATAAAAAATTGATAATCTGAATCTATACATTTGCTAAATATATCCTGTTTAGTCTCTATCACACTCCTCGAACTAAGTTTCACAGAGAAATAGTAATAGATGAGTCTAGTCACAAAAACTAAAAATGCAAGGATGATAAATAAAATACAATATCTCACAAGAGTATCATCAACCGGAACAAGTTTTACAAAACTATTTATAACCTCAAGAAAAGGATTGTCAGTTACCGGTGCCCCTAAGGGGTTAGCTAATATTGGATATATCAGTGCTACATTTAAACTCTCTAAAATACCAACAAGGACTGCCAGAGCTATCAAAAAAATAAAATAAAGTTTATATCTACTTAAGAAAAACCAAACTGTTGCAAATTTTTTCTCTTTTATTTTCATTTTACTTATTCCAATTTTTTATACAGAGATTAACCACATTTTACTGTTACTCTATCTATTTTCTACCAACTCACCTAGGTATTTCCACAGTAAATTTACTAATACTATTTATATTATTCTAAAGAACATAAAGAATAACTTTAATTTATAATATCAGGAACAAAAAGAAAATCAGTGCGTTATCTATTTATATAGAAACTCATATCAGGGTTTCCATATTTAATAGTACATTAAACTGGTGATGTTAATAGATACAGAGTTCCATCAAACGTTAAAAATACTTAATATTCCAATTTTATGGGTGATTAAAGGCTATAAAATTCGAAAAGAAACTGTTTACCAGATGGATTGAAAATACAATTTAGAGGAGGTATGAATGATGACTCTAATGGTAAGTTATAATATAGTATGCAAGAAAAAAAGTCCAAAGTTCTATGAGAACGTAGAAATTATAAGACTAAATTCGCCATGGTACTCAAAAAAAGAACTAGTCGATGTCCTAACTAACATAGAAAAACCTAAATTCGTAGACATCAACATAAAAACAAGAACAAAGGCAAAGGTAGCTGACCATAACTACAAAGAATTATTGAAATTAGTCAGCAAATACAATGTGGAATGGGTTGGTATATCAAATATTGAAAATACAAAGACCTATGATGAAGCTAGAAAACTTCTCGGAAACAATACTACAAAAATTTGCGCAAAAATAGAGACCTTAAAGGGATGTAAAGCAATAAATAGCATTATAAAAACATTTGATGGCATAATGGTAGATGTGGAAGATTTAGCCTTTGAAATAGGCTGGGGACAAGCTAGCAAAGAAAAAGATAGAATATATGATTTATGTAACGCTAAAAATAAAGAACATTTTAGATTAACAGGTGTAATATTTGAACATGTAAAATTTAACAAAACAGTCTATACTTATGGTGCTTTTGACTTATTACATCCAGGTCACATTAGAATGCTTGAATCAGCAAAATCATTTGGAGATAAATTAATCGTTGGTATCGTTGGAGACAATGCTATTAGAAAACTCAAAGGAAAAGACAGGCCAATTCAGAATGAAAAAGATAGATTAAGAATCGTCGCTTCTTTAAAATGTGTTGATGAGGTTATGCCTCAAAAGGAATATGACCCAGTTCCAAACTTGGAGAAAGTCAAACCAGATATACTAGTTAAGGGAGATGATTGGGATTACATACCTGGACAGGAATGGATAGAAAAACATGGTGGAAAATTAATAAAACCCGGATACAGTAGTGGATGGTCTACTTCAGAAACAGTTAAAAAGATAAAAGATGAGAAGAGATAAGTATGGATATATCACAAATACTTGGATGGACTGCAACAGTTCTTTTTTCTGTGATGTTAATACCACAAATGATGAAAACCATACGGATGAAAGATACAACCGGTGTAAGTCTATCATTATTCATCAATTATCTAATGGCAAATATAATTGAATTCCTTTATGCTTTCTTAATAGAAAAAGATCCGTTATTAATAAAATATTTCATTGCAACGGTCACTGCAGTAATTTATATTTGTATATACGTTAATTTCAGAAAGAAAAAAGGTGAAAAATGAAACCAAAGGGGTGTACTGTTTGGTTTACAGGGTTATCCGGCTCAGGTAAGACTACAATTGCAGAGGGACTTGCAAGAAAATTAAGAATGAGAGATATATCTGTTGTTTTACT
>JAUWIE010000079.1 GCA_030605515.1 Thermoplasmatota archaeon | reverse complement strand
ATTTATGTTGTAACTACTAAGATAAAGAAAGATATCGAGTTTTTCGGGGAGAAAATCCAGTTTGTAACAGTGGTACCTAAGAAATTTTATGGATATATTGCTGAAAAAACAGATGATGATTATTTTACTATTGCTACCCGTGAGAAGACTGTTATTGACTGTTTGGATCATCCTCTATATTGTGGGGGTGTTGTTGAGTTGTTTAAGGGTCTGTGGTCTGCTAGAGATGAGATAGATTTTGATGTTTTAATTGCTGCTGCTTTAAAATTTGATGTAAGTGCAGTACAAAGACGTTTAGGTTTTCTTCTTGAAAAATCAGGTTTGTTAGAAGATAGTAAATGTAAGCGGTTAAAAGGAGTCTTTAAGGGTTTTAGATGGCTTGATCCTTCTTCGAACAAGAAGATATTGTGTTACGATCGTAAATGGGGGTTGAAAGTTAATATATCTAAAGAACACTTGTTTAATTGGAGGATGCATTAGTTATGGATATTGATGATATTAAACGTTTTTCAGGTGAGAAAAAGGTTCCTGTTGGTATCATTGAGAAGGATTATGTGCTTTCTCTTATGCTGTCGTTACTGGTAGATAGTAGTATTAGTGATTGTCTTGTGTTTAAAGGTGGAACAGCGATTAAGAAGATGTATTTTTCTGATGCGCGTTTCTCTGTGGATTTGGATTTTGATTTTAAAGGGATTGCTGTTGATGGGATAAAAAAAGAATTAGCTGAGTTGTTAAAGCTAGATGTGTTTGATACGGTCGATTTTGTAAAAATTAAAGATGAGTTTGTAAGTAAGAAGAAAGACGTGTATAGATGTATGATTGAGTATAAAGGTCCTATACGGCATAATTTGAATCAATCTGTTCGTTTAGATTTTAGTGGGAGAAGTTCCCTATTGCATGCTGTACAGGATAGACAAATAGTCGATGGTTATGCGGATGAAAATACTTGTGTTACGGTGAGAACAATGGATTTAGTTGAGATGTTTGCGGAGAAATGTCGAGCGTTGATTACAAGGAAAGAGCAGAAATCAAAGGATTTATTTGATATTTGTTTTCTTATAAACAAGGATGTCTCCGTGGATGCGGGATTGATTGATAGGAAGTTTACAGGTTATAAAGAAAGTTTTAATGAGGATTATTTTGATTGTGCTGTACATAATATATTAGGTGTTTGGAAGCGGGATTTACAGGATCTAGTGACACGTGGTAATATTCTGGATGTTAATGATGTTGTATCTATAGTTCGCAGGAAGTTGTTTTGAGATTCTTGGAATTGTAGAGTGTTCTGTTGTTGATTCGTTGTTGAAGAACAATTAGAATTTGCTGAGTCTAGAGTTTATATTCGTATTCAATTACTAACTTGTTTACTATGTGGTTGTATTTCTTTTTTTATAAGTTCGGCAGGTTCTTTTGGTTGGTATAAAATTGTTGTAACTGAAAGGTACAAACAAAATTGTAGATTTAATCGGTTATATTGGAGTTATTTTTGCTTTTTTAGTCTGATATAGCAGACATATTTATAAATGATGTTATGATTTATGGTGAATGATGAATAGAGATATAAAAACTATTTTGAATGCAAAAAATCCATGGTGGCAGTCAAAAACAGTCCTGCCTGAAGTTCCTAAAAGCGAAAGAGTTGTTGTTGATGATTTAGAGAATCTTACTACGAAAAAATCCTTGATTTTGATAGGACCTCGACAGTCTGGAAAAACCACAGCTATGTTACAAGCAATAAGACGTCTTCTAGCACATGTCGATCCATTTAATGTTGTATATGCTCCTATGGATTTACTAAAAGATGTATCGATAAATGATGTTATAACCACTCATCAAGAATTAACAGCGCAAACAAAAAAAACGTATTATTTCTTTGATGAGATTCATTATGATGGAGAGTGGTCTGTCCATCTGAAGACATTGATTGATGCAAGAAATGAGAATTATTATTGTGCTACTGGTTCATCATCTACGCTTTTATTAAAAGATGCTACGGAATCAGGCATTGGACGTTTTATTTTTAAATCAATTTTCCCGCTATCATTTAGAGAATATTCAACCATAGCTCAAGTTAATTCTAAAACCATGTTTAGCCTGGAAAATGATTTTTATACATCTATGAAAAACGAGATTCGTATTATGTCTGATATGAAAAAGTTAAACCCTTTGCTTCAGAAATACCTTTTATGGGGTGGCTTTCCTGCCCAAATATCTCAAACATATGATATTTCCTCTTGGCATAATAACCTGAGACAAAATTATGTTAGTTTAACGATTTACAAGGATGTATTGTCTCGTTATGAGGTTAGAGATCCAGGTGTGTTAGAAGATATGCTTTATCTTGTATCAGAAAAAGCCACGCTCCCTCTTAGTTATGATGCTATAGCTAAATCCTTTCATTTAAACCTTGAAACTGCTCGAACATATCTAAATTATCTTGAGGCAGCAGGTTTACTCATCACTTGTGAATATTTTACTAAAAATGTGCTGAAAAGAGCACGTCGAAACAAAAAATTTTATCTTATAGACCCTGGGTTTAATACTGCACTTAACTATGAGACAACACTTAGTGATAATCTTGCTTCAAAGAATGTAGAAACAGCAGTGGCAATATGTTTATTGAGATATCTAAGAAGAAAAACAGGGTTACTACATCCACGTTTATTCTATTGGAAAAACAAACATGAGGTTGATTTTATAATACAATTAGCCAGAAAGATCATTCCTATTGAAGTTAAATACAAAAAAGAAGTGAAAGAAAAAGATTTAGATGGAATGATTGAATTCATGGAGAATTTTGAACTGAGTGAAGGTGTTATAGTTACAAAAAATACGATCGATCAGAGAAAAATAAATAATAAAAAGATAAGCTTAATTCCTGCGTCAATCTTTCTATCTGGAATCGAATGAAATGGATCTAGTTATCACTAAACATGTGAATAAGTCAGCTATTTTTTTTTATTATATCTAGGTCCATTCCATTCTCCTGTTCACTGGTTTAATAGGTGATAGTAGTTCTATTTCTTATAAATGCAACGTAGTTGTTAACCCTTTTTAATCTAGGTTGTTTATCTTGTTTTAAGTAATGTTTTCTCCTGAGAGGTAATTTTCTCAAAATGACGTTCTGTCACGATAGGTTTAAATACCATTAATGACAAATTATATCATGTCATGTTATGACACTATAAGGATGGTGAGAGAAAAATATGGAGATATTTAATATTTCAATTTTAGTAGCATCTGCAATTCCAGCTTATATAGGGATTAGGGAAGTTATTAGACCCTTTCTTCGATAAAATATTCATCTTTGTTTAATCATTCAAAATTTAAATTCAATTGCCAATTCACTTTTTCATTTGTTAAAAAGAGTTAAATATATAAGCATTTTATTGATTAAAATAACCTAGGATGGAAACTGGTTACTCTACGAAAAAAGTTTTACTTTTAGCTATGCCCTTTGCAGGAATCAATATACCTTCTATACAATTACCAATCCTTGAAGGATACCTAAAAGATCGAAACATTGATATTAAAACACATCATCTTTACCTTAAAGCTGCAGAGTTTTATGGGTTAAACAATTACAATTGCCTCATTTTTCCACCAAATGATTCTTATTCAGCTCAGATGGTTTATTCTAGATATGTATTTCCGACACACTGGAAAGAAAATGAAAAAAAGTTTAGAGAATTTTTTATTTCAAATATATCCATAAATCAAGATGTTCAAAATAATTTATCTTTTGATAATTATGTACAGAAAACAGATATATTTTATAATTGGATAATTGAACAAGTTGATTGGAAAAATTATGATATAATCGGGTTCACCTTGAATTATGGTCAGTTTTTACCATCACTTGCTTTTGCTAAAAAAATCAAGGAACTTAATCCTGAAAAAAAGATTGTTTTTGGCGGTAGTAGAACTGTTGGCAAGTTAGGAATTAGAGTATTGAACGTTTTTGACTATGTTGATTTTATTATTTCAGGGGATGGTGAAGAACCATTATACCATTTAGCCTTTGATTATCAGAATTACTCAAGGATTCCTAGTTTGATTTACAGAGATGGAGAAGAAATAATTTGGAATAAATCAAATGAAAATTTTGATTTGAATAGTTTATCAACAATATCCTTTGATTCTTTTTATCAAGATTTATCTAGCACAACTGATGATATTAAACAGTATTTTACACTTTTTGGTCGTCTACCTATTGAAATTTCTCGTGGATGTTGGTGGAATAAATGCACTTTTTGCAACCTTAATATTCAATATGAACATTATAAAGAGAAAAAAGTGGATAAAATTGTTGAAGAAATCAAGTTTTTATCAGATAGATATAAGGTTTTATCCTTTCAAATGATTGGAAATACTCTACCTAAGAAAAATCATAGACTCTTTCTTGAAAAAATTAAAAGTATCGGTAAAGATTTATCATTTTTTGTTGAAGCGCGTGCTGGTTATTTAAAAAGTGAGGATTACATTCTTTTGAAAGAAGCTGGTTTTACTGTTATACAAACGGGTATTGAGTCTTTTAGTCAGAATTACATTAAAAAAATGAACAAGGGAGCTCGTATAATTGATAATATTGCTACTTTAAAGTTTTGTACAGAAAATGAAATTATCAATCAATACAATATTATTGTGAATTATCCTAATGAAGAACGCATTGATTTTAAGGAAACAAAGGAAAATATACAGTTTTTCAAACAATTTTTACCTCCCCCTCAGATTAGTAATCTCATAGTTGAATTTGGTAGCGCTATTTATAATAACTCAGAGGATTTCAATATTGAAAAATTAGAATATACAAATAATGATAAGGTAATATTTCCACCTGAAATACTTGAAAAAGAAATTAGTTTTTATTACAATTTTAAAACAAAAAACCAAATCTGTAAGAATAACTGGGAGAATCTTATTGAAGATTGGAAAAAGATACGGAATCAACACATCAATTACGGTATTAAAACACAGGAGGTGCTTGATAAATTAGTATTTTACTTTGCAGATGGTGGTAATTTCCTTAAGATATTTGATAAGAGAAATGATCAAAACGTTAGGATCTATATCCTAAATGATCTTGAACGGAAAGTTCTACTTTCTTGTCAAGATATAATCTCATTTCAGGAACTAAGTACAAAGTTATCAAATATTCCTGATCACGAGCTAGGAGCAATTTTACATACATTTGAAGAAAACGGTATCGTATTTTGTGAAGATAATAATTATTTGAGTCTACCCTTAAACTATAGTCAGATTATTAAGAAATCATCAAAAATAAAATCACAGGAGCTCAATAAAGTTCAGGTATAAAACGTAATTTATGAATAACAGGTGTTGTAAAATATTCATATTTTCTAATAGCACTCGGGAATTTTAAACCAATTTCTTGCATGATCTGATTGAGTTTACCGGAGTCTTCAAGGACAAATTCTAACTCAAGATCAGATACACCTGCAGATGTACCAATAAACTCTAGATGAGGATTATATTTGATGTAGTTTATTATATGCTTTCTTTTTGTATGTTCTTTAAGATGAACATCAACCTTAAATCCTTTTAAACCTAGTTTTGAGGTATCTATTCCAACTCTAAAAGCCTGGATTACACCCGATTTCTTTAGATTATCTATTCTATACTTTACCATTTGTGAAGAGCAATTAAGTTTTTCAGCAAGATCAATCAATGGAATACGAGCGTTTTCTGATAATTCATTTAGTAATTGATAATCAATATCATCAATTTCCACGATTTTTCCTTTACCACCTGTAATCTCATAATCTGATCTATCTGATTTTTTAAATTCTTCTAATAAGAGATAAGAGTTTCGATATGTAAACCATTGAACATAAATTGAAAAAACCTTTTCTTCAAGATAATCACCAAAGTTATCAAGTAATTTATCCCAGAAATGATAGAACTCATTTATATTCCTAAGCCAGAGGAATACACCAAGATCATATTTGCCAATAATTTCGTTTACAACACAAATACGTTTGTTTTTTACAAGATAATTGATTATTTTACTTTTAATAGCTGGTGTAACATACTGAAATACTAAGTAGAATCTGAAAACAATATAACCTAGTTTATATGCATCAATAAGTGTCCAAAAATCTGTAATAATTCCCTCATCTTGTAATCTTTTTATTCGGTAGGATACTATATCTTTTTTTAAACCAACTTTTTTACCAATCTTGGTTAATGGTTGTCTTGAATCAAGATCTAATTGATATAGAATTCTTCTATCTTTCAGGTCAATTTTTACCATTTTTACTATAAAAGTAAAAAACGAACTAGTATTTTAGACTGCCGTTGTGTTGTAGTCAAGATATCCATGAGG
>JAUWIE010000022.1 GCA_030605515.1 Thermoplasmatota archaeon | reverse complement strand
TGTTTATTTCCTGTTCTAGTTTTATTTCGTTGCAGACTGCTGCAACAATGCCTAAATGATCAAGATTCCTACTTTCATGCATGCATCCATCCCAAAAAAAGAAAACTGGGATGAATTATTTAAAGATGTGCGGAATGTGTGATATATATTATTAATTATTAAAAAAGTTGATTTATATGGTTGAAAAAATAGTACGATGCCCAGAATGTTCCAAAATCACGACTTTTTATGGAAACCCTGGCGATTGCTTATCAGTTACATGTCCTAAATGCGGTATTAAAGGAAAAGTTACTTTTAAAAAAACCGTTACAACTGAAAATGTTGCAATAGAAGTATACAACTTGAAAAAAGTATACGGGGATCTAATTGCAGTAAATGATATATCATTTTCTGTCAATAAAGGAGAAGTATTTGCGTTTTTAGGACCAAATGGAGCAGGAAAAACAACAACTGTTGAGATCATTGAATCAATTCGAAAGCCTACTGCAGGGGTAATCAAAATACTTGGAAAAGACATTAAAACCTCATTTAATCAAGTAAAAGAAAAAATTGGTATACTCCCTCAAGAATTTCATTCTTTTGAAAAATTAACTGTTCGAGAAACTCTTGAGTATTTCTCAATGTTTTATAAAAAAAGAGTAAATATTGATGATATCCTTGATGTTATGGATCTTCGTTCTTATGAAAAAATGCTTTATAAGAATCTTTCTGGTGGTTTGAAACAAAGAGTTGGCGTAGCAATATCTCTAGTTAATGATCCTGATATCGTTTTTCTTGATGAGCCTTCGACAGGTCTTGATCCAAAAGCAAGAAGGGAAGTGTGGAATGTAATTTCAAGTCTTAGAAATAAGGGAAAAACTGTGTTTCTGACAACTCATTATATGGAGGAAGCAGAGTATCTTGCTGATCATATTGCAGTCATTCACAAAGGCAAAATTATTGCTGAAGGATCACTTGAATATTTATTAGATAAATATGGCCATGGTAGTTTATTAAGAATTAAAAAATGTAAGGATCCAAATGCTGTTGAGATGTTAAAAGATAAAGGATTTGAAGCAGAATCAGAGGGCAACGGTAATATTTCTATAAAAATTGATTACAAAGATAAAGTAATCAATGTGTTATCACAGTTGCGTTATGAGGGAATTGACTATGATAGCATTGAAATTCGTCGTTCAAATTTAGAAGAAGTTTTTTTACATCTTACTGGTGCTAAACTTTCGGAGGAAAACACATGAGACCAAAAGTAATTGCTATGGATTTTTATGCAAACTTGAAAATTTGGATTCGAAGTAAGGGAACTCTTTTTTGGTCTCTTGCTTTTCCAGTTATTCTGATTTTTCTTTTTGGTGCAATTTTTTCAGGGATGGACGATGTTGAATATTCACTTTATGTACAGGATTTAGATGACTCTGATATGTCTGAGGTTTTTATTGAGGTTTTAAAAGAAACAGGTGTTTTATCTATTGAATCTGTTAAAGATGATATTAATATTACATCTTATATTAAGGATGAGAATATTAAACGTTTGATTGTTATTCCTGAAGGATTTGGAGAAGATATTAAAAAAGCAAGTTTTGATACTAGTGTTACTGTTACAGTATCTTTTTATCTGGATCCTGGTGAGCAACAATCTAATCAAGTTGTTAAGAGTATAATTTTTAGTATTATTCAGAACATGAATATGAATATTTCACAGGGTCGGGATATTATAAAGTTAAAAGAAGTTAGTACAATGACTGATGATTTTAATTTTATTGATTTTTTCCTTCCTGGTATTATTGGTATGACTATTATGCAATCATGTATTTATGGTAGTATTGAAAGGAATACAAAATATAGGAAGGATGGAATTCTTAGAAAATTGCTGACGATGCCAATTACTCGTGCGGAATGGATTTTTGCAAAAATGCTTTTTATGTTGTTTCTTTCGTTTATTTCTTCGGCTCTTATTATTCTGGTTGGTGTTTTTGTATGGGATATGACAATTAATATTACTCCATTTATGATTTTGATTATAATTGCTTCTAGTTTTCTTTTTTCAGGTATTGGTATGATCGTGGGTCGTTTTGTAAAGGAAGAAGAAACAGCTGATACTGCTGGTGGTGCAATTGGTTTTCCTATGATGTTTCTTGCAGGTACTTTTTGGCCTGTTGATCAGCTTGATCCAGTGATGCAAGGTATTGCTAAAGTGCTTCCTTTGTATTATATTAATGAAGGTCTTAGAAATGCTATGATTTATATGAATGAGGCTGAAACTATTAGAAATAGCGTTATTGTTATTGTTTTTGCTTTGGTGTTTTTTATCGCTGGTCTTGTTCTTACTAAATGGCATGAAGATTAATGTTTCACACTTAAAACATAGTATTCTTATTTTTTTATAAAATTACCGAAATATATTTATAGTATTAACAACAAATAAATATATATTGGGACATGCTAACAATTGTCATTTTGTAATTAGAAATAAAAAAAAGGGGAAAAAATGTTAATAATTGGGCAAGTAACAACAGAAGAAGAACAAAGAGAAATAAAATACGTAGCAGAATTATTCATAATTGGTCAAAGATTCAGATACCTCGCCCGAAAACAAAGGAAAAAATAAAAAAGTTTATACTTCACCAGATAAACTTTTTGATCCAATAAGTGTTTTTGTATCAACGACACCCTGAATAGATCGTATCTTATTTATAACAGTATTTCCAATTGAATCAACATCCGGACCTTCAATTTTGAGCAAAATATCATATTCTCCAAAAAGCGGATGAACTTCAACTATCTCAGATACGGCATTAAGAGCCTCATATACTTTCTTTTCATACAACGGGCTTATAGATAATAATGCAAATCCAATTGCCATGAGACATTGAATGTCAACTCACCATCAAATAGTTTTCTTAAAAATATAATTTTTTTCAAAACTCAGAAAAGACCTACGGGACAATTAAATGAATAATAATAGTAAAAATAATAAAATAAAACCAACTATCAAAGAATGATGTCAGATTCTCAAATCAAAGTCTTTCATTTCAATAAACTTAAAATTGAACTGCACCCTGAGGTATACGAACCATCAGAGGATACATTTCAATTAATTGAAGCACTTAAGATAAAAAAAGATGAATCAATTCTTGAAATTGGTACTGGATGTGGTATTATTGCACTTGAATGCTCACGCCGCGGCTCAAATGTAATATGCACCGATATCAACCCTTATGCAATAAAGTTTACAAAACGCAATATAAATCATAACCATCAAATGTTAAAAGGAAATATTGAAGTAAAACAAGGAAATCTTTTCTCAATAATAAAAAAAGATGAACAATTCGACGTAGTAATTTTTAACCCACCCTATCTTCCAACTCAACCTGAAGACAAAGTTAAAGGAAGTGGATGGTTTGATCTGGCAACAAATGGAGGTATAGATGGTCTTTCTGTGATAACAATATTCATCAAAGAATTACATAATCATCTTAAAAAGAATGGCCGTGCATATTTTGTATTTAGTTCGCTTGCGGATAGAAAAAAACTAGAAAAAACTCTAAAAAATTCAGGATTAAAATTTAAAGTGATAATTAGCCGTCGCTTTGATGATGAACTAATTGAGATTTACTGTGTAAATTTTTAATACATTTATTATAGGAAGCTTATACAGTTCAAATGGGATTATAAGTATCAAATTATCAATTACTGATTATAATCCCAACGCTCTGAGAATATTCCCCCTCTAATATATCTAATGTTAAAATATATAAAAAAATAAAAAAGAAAATGAATAGATATTAGATACAACAATCGCTAAGTGGTGCAGGTCCACCACCATACAAATAAGACAAGAGATGGGTCATATCTGAAAGCTGCACGACACCATCATTGTTAACATCCCCTATACAAAGATATGGTATTGGTGCAGGTCCACCACCATACAAATAATTAAAGATATAAGTAAAATCAGCAATGTTGATAACCCCATCGTTATTTAGATCACCGCAATATACTTCCGATTCTGACCCAGTGGTAAATTCCCATATGTCTGATTCAGTTGCTAGTTCACCGTCATCGGTTATTACAAACCATTGATATGTGGTAAATGGTTGAAGGTCATTCCAGTTGCATATTGATCGTGTATTGCTTTCGACATTTGGTATTGTATCTGCAATTTGATTGGTTTTTTTATAATTAATTGTTATACTGTGTAACTGTGGTGTATTTTGGCTGTTTGTTGTTGTAAGGGTAATTCGTATTTTTATTTGTCCGGAATCTGGTAGATTTTCAATATTTGATACCCAGTTACTACCACCTGTTGAATATTCTATTGTTATACTTGTTCCTGATGGTGTTGTCATATCTATATTTGCATTTGTCCAGTCTACTGTTTCTCCTATTGTATATGTTTTAGAAATGTATTGCCCTGTTGTCTTATATCCAGGTGTAAGATGTGTCAGGCTGATTTCTCCGTTTGCACCGTTTGAGCCGGTGCTACCTGGTTCTGCTGCATTAGGTCCACATTGAGTTCCTATGTCTGATTCTCCACCATCTCCACCACCGCTTACTCCATTAGCACCGGTTTCCCAATGTTGACTTGTTTTAGCTGAATGATCTAATTGTCCACATAGGCTATTGCCAGATCCACCTCCGTTTCCACCTGTTCCACCATTTGCTTGGATATCTCCATCATATTTAGAGTTGTAGAATATTTTTACTGTTCCACTGTCTCCACCATTTCCTCCTTCTCCTCCACCACCCGCTCCACTAGCAGCATCTCTTAAATAGCTCTGATATATAATGCTCCAATCATATTCTTCATATGCTCCATTATATCCATTATTACCCTGGTTTCCTGGGAATCCATTAGCATGAATAACACCCTGATTATCTAGCTGATAAGCGTATATATTTACATATCCGCCACCTTTTCCACCGGTCCCACCTGTTCCTCCATTTCCACCTGTTACTAGACCTTGAGTTGGAAAGGTTGTATCCCATGCTCCTCCACCACCTGCTCCACCATGTCCACCTGTTCCCCCGGTTCCTGCATTAGGTTTCGATGGTAAACCACCTAAACTACCAATTGTTCCACTGTTGGGATCGTGATGTGGATATATCCCATAGCCACCTGCTCCACTAGTTCCCCCGGATCCACCGTATCCTCCCGATGTCGAGTCTTTTATTGTTCCATAGTTTATGAGTGTCCCTGATACTTTAACTGTATTTCCTGCTGTATTAAGAACTCCTCCTGCTGAGATGGTTAGATCATGGTAGTTCATATTTTGTGTTAATGTTCCATATACAATAGTTACATCACCATCACTTCCATCTCCAAATATCATATTATCAGTAAGTATAAGATTACCATTTCCATCTGTGGTAGTATCATCATAGCTACCTTCATCCCAATCAATTTCAGTATCTATTACCATGTTTTCTGGTATTATCCCATAAAACGTGACATCCATATTGTCAAAGTTCGGATCTGAAACATATGCAGACACAACAGGGTTTGTACTAATTTCAATTGCACCATTAGTTGGATATGGATCAACTGGTGCCATAGGTGCAACATTAGGCTCACCTTTAAAGATAAATGAAAGATTACAATTCTTACCACCATTTCTAAGAGTTTCACGTTCAATTGTAGCTGCTGCAACCCCTCTTGGTGAAAAACACCAGCTAACCTCTGATAATTTTTTTTCAGATGAATAA
>JAUWIE010000068.1 GCA_030605515.1 Thermoplasmatota archaeon | reverse complement strand
TAGAAGCATCTTCCATCTATTTACTACGAATTTCAAATGTAAATCGCATATAAATCATATAAATGTATCTCGTTGTTTTTACTCAAGTGGCTAAAAAAGAGTTTTCAGCATGTAAAATCAAATCAATTCTTAGAGACTATTAATAAGGATAAAAATATAAGCAAGAAATAATTTGGTTACAAATCCCCTACTATTTGTTTTACTTATTTAATTTTAGTAATATGTTTTTTATTGTTGTAAGGCGTGATGTTCCTTGGTATATCCCACATTGTTTGAAATATTGATCCCAAGTAAACTCTTTCATCTCATTTTTCATTTTTGGAAAAACATAATAAAAAATGATTATAGAATATAATATTACAAATATAAATGCTGTAAGCTCTATATATAATTCCGTTTTCCCACCAACAATACACAATAACAACTATTCTTTTAAATAACATTTGAAATTCTTAAAAATTAGCGGTCTTAACTTATGTTCTCTCAATAGGTAATAATAATAAAAGAATTTGAGCATTTTATTAATTCTTATATGAAATAATATTTGCTCTTTATTTTTTATTTACTGTAGTAAAATTGGATTGTTAAAGATATTCAATAATGAGTAAGAATAATTTATTTATAATTTTTTAATATTGGTTGCTTGGAGCCCTCTTTCTGCCTCTTCGGTTTCATATTCAATTTTATCTCCTTCATGGAGAAATGTTCCTTCAGGAATAGCTGTTCTATGAACAAAGATGTCTTTTCCATCTTCACCTTGAATAAAGCCAAACCCTTTTCTTGAATTATACCATTTTATTGTTCCTTTCATTTTATTTTCCTCCTCAGATGCTTAGTATCTGAGTTTTTCAAAAGATCAAAAACAAAAAGTCCTAAAAGTTTTTGAAAAGTAACTTTTTTAACTTTTGTCTCTTTTCCTTTACAGTCCATCTGTATTAAGCCATATTTTAAATAAATTTCTGTTGATTTTTTAAAACTTTATATATATTTATTGAATTTTTTTCTTATTAGATATAAAATTTAAAGAAACCGATTATTTATATTAATTTTAAATAATGTTTATATATAACTCATTGTTTACTAGATTTTGGGAGTATTATTATGAGTGGATTATTTGGTATAATAAGTAATAAGAATTGTATTTCAAGCCTGTATTATGGTACTGATTATCATAGTCATCTCGGTACTGAATATGGTGGTATTGCTTTTATTGATGAAAATGGTATGCCTGTTAAAAAAATCCATGATATTAATAATTCACAGTTTAAATCAAAATTTTATGAGGGATCTGATATAATTAATAGTAATTTGGGTATTGGTGTAATTTCAGATAAAGATCCTCAGCCTTTATGTTTTAAAAGTAAATTTGGACCTTTTGCAATATGCTGTGCGGGTCTTGTAACAAATAAAGATGAACTAGCAAAGTCATTAATCAACAAAGGAATTCCGTTTAGTGAATTAGATCGTGGTGAGATTAATACAACAGAACTTATTGCTAATTTAATTAATCAGGGTAATAGCATAATTGATGGCATTGAAAAGATGTACGATAAGATCAAAGGATCGATTTCTTTGTTGATGTTAACAAAAGAGGGGATATATTGCAGTAGAGATAGAAATGGGGTTACTCCCCTTATTATTGGTGATAAGGAAGATGAAATTGCAGTTGCTAGTGAAACTTGTTCGTTTAACAACATGGGTTTTAAAATAAAAAAATTTATTGAACCTGGTGAAATTGTTTTCATTAGTCAAAAAGGTATTGAGGAAGTAAAAAATGCCAACAACTCTAAAAAGATATGCGCGTTTTTATGGATATACACAGGTTTTCCTGCATCATCATATGAGGGTATAAATGTAGAAAAAGTAAGAGAAAACTGTGGACAGTTCTTAGCAAGACGCGATAATGTTAAAATAGATATTGTCTCAGGTGTTCCCGATTCAGGGACAGGTCATGCAATTGGATATGCAATGGAATCAGGTAAACCGTTTAGAAGGGTTCTGATAAAATATACACCAGGTTACGGTAGAAGTTATACTCCTTTATCTCAAGAGGTGAGAGATCATGTTGCCTTAATGAAACTTATAGCAAATGATGAGATTATAAGAGATAATAGAATTATTTTATGTGAAGATTCAATAGTTCGGGGTACACAGCTTAAGAATTTTACAATAACGAAACTTAAAGATGCAGGTGCAAAGGAAATACATATTAGACCTGCTTGTCCTCCTTTGATGTTTCCATGTATTTATAATTTATCAACAAGAAGTATCAAGGAATTAGCTGCAAGAAAAGCAATTCGGGCATTGGAGGGAATGGATACTGAAGATATTTCTGAGTATTTAATTCCAAAATCAAGAAAATATAAAGAAATGATTGATTGGATTTCAGAGGATCTGGGAGCAACTTCGCTTAGATATCAATTGCTTGATGATATGGTAAAGGCAATAGGTTTACCAAAAGAAAAACTATGTTTATATTGTTGGACTGGTGAAGATTTCCAGAAGACCTGATTGTTGTGACTATGTTTTTCATATTTGAATGTTATATCAGTTGGTAGTTTTTTGTAAGAAATCTACAAAGTATTGCTTCCATTTTTATAAAAAGAAAGAAGAGAGGGTTACTCTTCAGAAAGTATAATTTTTGCAGCTGCCCAACCGCTATTATGCGGTGTTATCCAACGCATCTTAAAAGTCTTATTTTCTCTATCAATTTTATAAAGACCTGTTATTTTACAGCTTTCACCCTCAGGATTTACAACTTTACCGTTGAAGTATCCACGTTTCATAATTCCAAAGACTTTACCGAATGATTCATTGTTTGTTTTGTTGTATAAACCTTTAAAGACTGCAAATTTACCTCGTCTAAATATTCGTCCACCGAAATATCCATCAGATTCATTATCACCTGCAAGGCCCCATACGCCTCGTAATTTTACACATTTCTTTGGTGCGGCATCTTGTGTGGGTTTGTCATCATTACAAAGTCTTAGTCTAGCTAAATTTCTATTTTTTATTTTTGCCTCGCCGATTAACTCTGTTTCATCACCATTTAATGGTCCATATTTGTCTTTATATTCTTTTACATATTCTGCTTCTTTACAAATAGCTGCATCCTCATCAATTTCTGTGATAGGCTCAGCTATAGTTGAAACTGGTATCATAACAAGCACAATGCCAGCAACAACCAACATTCCAATAATTTTTTTCATTTTTTATCACCTTAATTACAAAAGGGTTGAGCAGATTATATATGAATTTACCAGAAACATTTCCAAATCAGGCCCAAATTTGACCCAAATCTATTCAGAACTTAGAAAAAAAAGAATTATCAACGCAAGGGTTTCAAATAAATTTGGAAGAACGTTAAATAATCCTAAATCAGTAATAGTCTGACCAACTGAGTGTTGAATAATTGGAAGACTAAGTAATGATTGAACAAATAAAACACCTAAAAATAGGACAAGACCCATCAAAAAAGTCGAATACGTTTGCTTAAAACTTTTAAAATAAGAATAGAGCAATCCAAAGAGCACAGCTAAATTCATACAAATGATGACTGTAACTATCATATACATTTCAGAAAACCTATTCCAGTTCTGCTGGATTTGCTGTGCTATCCAAGGTTTTGAATTTTTGACAATATTAGTTATTCTATCGGCTATCTGATTTTCAATAATACTTAATCCTATTATAGAAACAATGATCCCGATAATTACACCAACTACTAACAATAAAAATAAAATCGCAATTGCCTTTGCTTTCGGATCCATATTGGGTCTATTTTCATTCATGCTTAATATTCCTCCAGTTTCTCATTCTATTTTTTATTTTTCCCAATTTTACCCCAAATCTCATTAAAAATATCCATATTATTTTCTAATAGATCAGATAGAAAATACATCTGACCATAACCACGTCCAGTATAAGTAATAAGATTATTTTTTTCTAAAACACTAAGGTGATGTCTAATAGTTTTATAATCTAAATTAAGTACTTTTGATAAATCATTTGCATTATGTGGTTGTTTAAACAACTCCTCAAGAATTCTTCCTCTGTTAATACCACCTGCAGAGCCAGCAAGAAGCCACCAGAGAAGTCGTTTGACACCGTGCATAAAAATAAACCTTTGGAATAGTAGATAAATTATTACTTTTAAAAATATTCTATTTTTCTGGCTCTTTTCTGTATAATTTCCTAGAGAAAAGTAATGGTATTTGAAAGATAACTATGCAATAAAAGTTTATTGTCTCTCCTATAAAATTCTACTTCCAAGGTATTGATCCATACTTTTAATATTTATACACTTAAAGTACTGATTTTTCTGATAGTTAAAAAAAATTATTATTTTTTACAAAAAATTGATGTTTTTGATAGAAAAATTAAAGAGTTATAATTAAATACAAAGGAGAAGCGGAGGCTTAAATTTATGAAGTGGAATGCAGATATTCATAAAAGATATAAAATTAAAAAAATAAACACTTATGCAATTATTTTATTGTTACTAATTGGAATTAATTACTCTGTGCTGTTCTCAAGCGGTATGGATAATAAACTTTTTGATGAAGACTGGGAAACTGGTGAAATCAATGGTGAAATCTGGAAAAAATTTGGAGCTCCTGAACCAACTTTGCGAAATAATGGTCATGGTGGAAGTGTTTATTCACTAGATACAAATGGTGATTCAGATAAATATAGTGGAGTAGTGACACTAGACAGATTCAGTTTATTGAATCTCTCTGTATCATTTTATGCAAAATATGAGGCAATAGGGGGAGAAGCTTCAAACAATTTTGAGATAGCTATTACTAAAGATGATCCTGCAGGTATAATAGAAAATGGTTATAGCACAATTATTGGAATTGAAGTTTCTTATGGAAACGATTCAGGGAATCAATTTATAAAATATCATATCAACGTAGATGGTGAAAATGATAGTGATGCGTTAGTAGATAATAATTGGTATCATTACCAGTTTGAGGTTAATCAAGATAAAACTGTAAGTTTTTTTATTGATGACGTTTTAAAATATACTTCCTATGGAGCTATAGATACCAATAATGATGGATCATTAATAATTTCAGGAGACAGCCAACTGAATTATCATCATTATATTGATAATATTCACATAGAAAATTTAGGATATCCAATTGCTAGTTTTACCTATTCTCCAAGTAGTCCTTCAACACAGGATACTATTGAATTTACTGATACATCATATGATTCAGATGATAATATTATTAACAGGACATGGGATTTTGGTGATGGTAATATCAGTTATGAACTAAACCCCAATCATCAATTTATTACAGCGGACACATATAGTGTTTCTTTAACAGTTCGAGATGAGGATGGTAACACTGATTCTTATTCAACGGATATAAGTATATCTGATTTTTCTATGCCTCCAACAGCAAAATTTACTTATTCAGCGGATCTATCTTCTGACGAATTTAAAATTGATTTCACTGATACATCAACTGATAACGGAGATATCGTTAATTGGACATGGACTTTTGGTGATGGGAATACAAGTTATTCTCAAAACCCATTCCATACTTATGAAAATGAAGGAACATATGAAGTAACACTTACAGTAAGAGATAATGATGGTGAAAACGATACATTTGCTGTTTCTATTAAAATAGATGGTACATCTCCAACTGTAACTTCCGCTAAGCCTTCCAATAGCGCATCTACGTCAGAGAATATCGTAATTGAATTTAGCGAATCAATGGATACTTCTTCAGTTGAGCAGGCTTTTTCAATTTCTCCATCAGTTTATAATTTAGATTGGTCCTGGACTAATGATAATACTATAGCAACAATTACACATAATTCCTTCAAATACTCGACAGAATATACCTGTACCATTGGTACAGGAGCAAAGGATAATTCAATCTATGCAAATAACCTTGAATCATCTTATTCCTGGAAGTTTTCAACAGGGACACAACCTATTTGTATAGATTTTGTTATCAAAGATTCTTCTGGAAATAAATTAAACCCAAATGTATATGTTGATGATGATTACAAAGGAAAGGCGTCATATGGTGTTTTTGAACTCTGCTTACTTCCGGGCACATATATTGTTAGTTTTGAACTTGATGACTACCCTACTATTTCAAAGAGTGTCACTTTTCAATCTGGCGGATCAACTACTGTAGATATTTTAATGAGTAAGGTGAATTACTCTCAGAATTCAAATCAAATGGGTTTTGATTTTGATCTTTCAGATATGAACATTCCAATTTATGGAGAGTTTAGTATCCCAATAAGTATTACGCCGATTAATCGTTTTAATCCAGGTCAAACATATGATGTTAGTATTGGATATACTCCTAAGAGTTTCAGTATATCTGGGGAAGTTCCAAGTTTTATAACACAATTTTCATCAGTTATGGATATAGGAGGTACAATTATTGATTATGCAACTGATGGATTATTTGATTTGAAGGGAGATACTATTTCAGATACCTTAATTGACAATCCTGTTGGTATTGATCCGGTAGAAATTTATAATAAATCTTATAATCTTTTATCTGAAGTCGAGTTTGATTTTAAACTCTGGTTTGATATTAATGGGGACATCATAGGACAAATAGTTCATGAGGGGCCTTTGAATGTTTCTGATATTCCAATATCTTTTACTGATTATAAATTTTCAATAAAAATAGATGAAGATGCTGAACCTGGAGGGGAAGTTAAAATTGGTATTATTCCTTCTTATGAAGCTTCTTTTAGATTTCTTGGTAGGTTACAATTATTGTTTGCAGGTTATTCTAGTTATCTTTTTGATAGCTATGATAGTGGACAAAAACAATTCTATCCAAAATCCGGATGGACAGATGCAATTAGTATCCCCTCCTCTGCAACTATTGGTTTTGTTGGTATAATTAACTATCCTCCAGTGGCTAATTTTACTTTTCCAGATTATCCAATGACCACACTTTCTAAGATATCTTTTGTTGATAATTCTTCTGATTATGATGGAACTATTTCTAAATGGCTGTGGAATTTTGGAAATAATGAAAATAGTAACCAGCAAAATCCAGTATATTCTTATCCTTCTCATGGAAGCTACGATGTGCAATTAACTGTTGAAGATGATAATGGGGCAACACATAGTTTCAGCAAATCTATTACAATTGATCGCTCACCTATTGAAATATTAAGCCATACTGAACTATCATCTGTTGAGGGAACCATTACTCTTTCAGGTAAGACATATAGCACAGGAAATTTAAGTAGTTCCATTAAAAGAGTTGAAGTAAGAATTGATGATAATACAAACTGGGAAACCGTAGATGGAACAGATAACTGGAACTATGTTATTAATGCAAAAGATTTAGAAAACGGCATTCATACAATTCATATTAGATGTACAGATGGAAATCAATATTCTGAAGTTCTATCATTTAATTTAAATGTAAACAACCAAGCAGTTTCACCCTTTGGGATAAGCTTTCAACCAAGACTTGACAATCCATTATTCCTATTTATCATAATATTAATAATTGCAATAGCACTTGGTATCATTGCAAAAATAGCAGTATCCAGAAAAAAGAAAAAACCCGCTCGAGATGTTATTGATAAAGATATACCACCTTTTTCAGAACCAGTCAGAGTCGCAGGTATGGAGCCGGTTTCTCAGAGCCAAGATAAACCATTTTATCCAGGTGTAACTGCCGCTGGTGTTAGTGCTGCAGATGCAACTGATACTGAAATTAATAAAATAAATGAAAACACGGATGAACAAGTAGTAAAAAATATGGATGATTTAAATGCACAAAAAACTATTGAGGAAAAAACACTTGATCTAGATAATGAATCAACATTTAATTATTGTCTAAATTGCGGTAAAGCTATAGAAGGAAAACAGAATTTTTGTAATAATTGTGGACATAAAATAAAATAAGGTTATAAATGTGCAATAATATACTATAAATTAAGTTGAAAAACAGTATAATTATAAAAAAACAGTTACTATCTTGTAAGTTTCTATTTTGTTTTTTTAAGTAATGCTTGTACCATCTTGCGTTTCTCCCATAATGCACCTATCGCCGGTTTCATGGAGTTGATCATGGTTTTCACGGATTCTTTTTAGAAATTCTGAATTTAACGCATCTTTTAATGATACTTTATTTAGGTTCATATCAAAATATGGTGCAAAAGGACAAGGTTCAACGTCACCCTTCGGCGCTTATATGTATAAATCTATGCCCTGCAGCTAGCTGTTGGAAGCAATACTTGGCAAGTATTAGTAAATAATCAAAGATTAGTTTTATAGGTTCTTTCTCATGAAAACCTTTTTTTAAAAAATGTTGAAATTAAACTAGTGCAATTCTTGTTAATAATAGTTACTAAAAATACTTTTAGGAAAAAAAGAAAAGTAATTATAAACGGTTAGAGGATAAAATTAAATAGTAATCTGTTTATATCTTTAAAAAGGAGATGATGACTCATTCTTATTCAGGAGGTTATGACAAGGGAAGTTATATCTATTAATAGTAACGAGACAGTAATGGAGACCTGTAAAAAATATCAAGAACATATGGTTGGTTGTCTTGTAGTAATGGAAGGGGATCTAATAGTAGGAATCGTTACTGAAAGAGACATAATTGAAAAAATAATATTAGGTGAAAAAAACCCTAAAATCACATTTGTTAGAGATATTATGACTCCAAATATAAAAACGGTATATTCTCTATCAAAAATTGAAGAAGCAGTAAAAATAATGAAAAAAAACAACATAAAAAAATTACCAGTTATTTATAATAATATCTTGGTGGGAATCATTACTGAAAATGATATCACTCATGCAACAGATATTTCCTCAAAAAATGATTGATAATTTCAGATTCAATAACAACTAGCTTTCATCTATGGAAAACACTTTTTAAAAATATATTACGGATCTAGCAGGATAAGAGTAGTTTTATAGGATAAAAACCGTATTTAAAACGTCTATTTTTTGTTTGCCTACAGTTATCTGTTGGAGCAATATCTGTCAGATTTTGTTTATTGATCTTTTGATTATTTTTTATAAAAAAATATGATAACGATTTAATAAGGATGAGCAATATATTTATTAGAAATAACAAGAAGTAGATATGAAGGTTAATAAATCAGTTTATAAGGAGAAAAAATGGGAAAATCAAGGAATTTACACAAATGTTTAATTGTTCTATTTGTGTTTTTATTTTTTATTCTTAATTTGACATCTGTTTGCTCTGATTATTATGCTGATATAGATATAAGAGTTGATGATTCAGGTGTTGTTAGTATTAATGGAAAGACTAATCATCAGGATCTATTAGTTGAGAATTCAGAGTTGTATACTTTTAAAAAACAGAGTTATTGGTTGTTAAATATTACAAAAAATGAGGTTTTTTCAGATTATATATATACTATTACATTGCCTCAAGGTTCCACAATTAATTATATTAAATCATCTGGTTTTAGGGGAATTAAGGAGGAATCTGGTAGTTTAATTATAACAGGCTCTGGTGGGAATGAATCTTTATCAATTGTTGTTCAATATCAAATAAATAAGAGCTTACTTGATTTTAATATATTATTGATATTTGTAATGTTTATTTTAATTTTAATTATTTTATTGGTTTTTACTGTTTATCAAAATAAAAGAAAAGAATTGATAAGTTCTAATGAAAAATTAGATAATGATGTTGGATATAATTTCAGAGGACTTACTGATAGACAGAAGCAGATTATGGAGCTATTAATTGAGACAAAGAGGCCTTTAACTCAAGTTGAGATTGAAAAGGAACTTAATATTCCAAAGGCTGCTGTTTCAAGAAATGTTCATTCTTTGGAGATTAAAGGCCTTATTGAAATTGAGAAAATTGGTATGTCAAATCTTATTCGTTTGAAAAAACCATAGATTGTTGTTTTTTTAGTAGGTTGTTCCGGTTTGTTCCGGTTAAAGTATATATGTTCTTCCATCCAATATGTAAGTATAATCGGGAAAAAAATGGTTTCCGAGGTGATAATGATATGAAAAAGATGATGAGTTTATGTATGGTGCTTGTGCTAATGGTTTCAATTTGTTCATTAGCATTTGCAAATGTTGGAGTTGAAGATCCCGTAGATGTTTTTGAGTTAAAAGCAAAAAATGACATTTATGCTGCTGTTGGTAATGATACTGGTGATCCTGATGGAAATGAAACAGGAGATCCTGATGATAATGAAACAGAAGATCCTGATGATAATGAAACAGAGGAACCTGATGGAAATGAAACTGAAGACCCGGATGGTAACGAATCTGATATTGATGATGATACAGAAGAAGAAATAGAAATAATGAACACTACTCTCGGAGCGGAGATCAGATTATTGCAGCTTGAAAAAGCTATAACAAAAAATCTTCTCAAGGGAGAAAGAGCTGTTACAGTATTACAAGTGTTGGAATATAATACAACCGAGCTTGAGACGATACTTGATGAAATGAGGCTGCTTTTAGAAGAAGTTCAAGCAGCAAACGCTTCAGCAAATGATTCAGTACAAAAATTTGTTGATCTAAAAAGCGATGCAAAAAAACTAACTAAAGAATTTAGAGAAACAATAAAGGAACTCCTTAGTGATGCTAAAATAAAAGAACTCAAAGAGCAAATAAGAGAAATTGTTGGTGAAGAATTACAAAATTATAGTAAAAAAATCCAAAACAGAATTAAACAATTTAATAGAAACCAGATACATCGATTATATGGAATTATTGGAGTGACAAATGAGTTACTAGCTGATGCATATCAAGATGGCAATATAACAATGGAAGAAGCCAAATCACAAATAAGTAAAATGGTAAATATGATGACAAAAGAAAAGAAAAACCAGATTTTTTCAGAGTTGAAAAAAGAAAAAATCGATAAAAAAAATTATGCTAGTGAAGAAGCAGGAGATGCAATGTTAAACTTTGAAGAACGACAACAAAACAGGGGAAAAGATCGATCAGATAAGGCAAAAAATGGGAATAATAATGGAAAGGGTAATGGAAATTCAAAATGAGAAATAATTGGAGGATGTGATATATAAATGGATAAAAAAATTATATCAATATGTTTTCTTTTAATTATTGTAACAGCTGTAACAGTAGCATATGTTGCTTCTAATCAGCCTTCTTTAGTGGAAAACCAGAAGAATTATGTCCCTGCTGATGGTGATCTGACTGATGAAGATATATTTGATGAAATTGATGATTCTTTCATCCCCGAGGATGATGAAATAGAAATTGGTGAGATGGTTTAAACTTTTTTTTTTCATAATTATTTTGTATTTAGATATCCTCAAATTTTTTTTTATTAAAAAATGATAAATATGATTAGATATTGGAGCAACACCTAGCAGGTTTCAAAATAATTTTACCCCTGCATATTATAAGATTTTTTTTAAAAAATAAAAAGTGTAGGGGTAATCACTGCAGAAATTCATTATTTTCTTTAAGATATCTTCTAAAGAACCAAAGAGTAAAAATACT
>JAUWIE010000111.1 GCA_030605515.1 Thermoplasmatota archaeon | reverse complement strand
AAAGAGTAAAAATACTTTCATCATTTTTTATATTACTTCTCCCAAGGGCATTGTAGTAACTATCTCTTTTTGTATAATCAATTATGAGCATTGGATATCCATTTTTATTTAAAACATAGTTCATAAATAAGCGAGATATTCTCCCATTTCCATCTCCAAACGGATGAATAGAAACAAATCTAAAATGAACAAGGGCGGCAAGTTGCACAGGATGTATTTTTTTCTTATTTTGATTATACCAATCAAAAAATTCTCTAAGAAACAAATCAAGTTCAATTGGTTTCGGTGGAATATGTTTGCTACCAGAGATTCTAACATCATAATCCCTAATTTTTCCAGTCTTATCCTTTTTTGTATATTGAAATAATTTTTTATGCCAATGTATTAATGCTGATATGTTTATTTTTTTATCATAGTTTATTACATCATAAAAAACTTCTCTATGTTGTTCAGCTTCTTTGATATCTTCTATCGGTCTATTAGCAGGAGATATGCCTTTTTCTAGAAGTAATGCTGTTTCTCTATGAGTGAGTGTTGATCCTTCTATTTTATTTGTTGTATAAGTAAATTTTATTGCAAAAGTTTCAAGTTCTTTTTCTTCAATAGATCTTGGCATTTTCTTTTGGTTTTTTTTGAAATTGTCTTTTATTTTATCAAATTTTTTATACCATAATTCTTCATATATTCCTAAAAGCAGATCATTTTTTAATTTCTCAATATTTTTTGGTATTTTAGTTCCAAGATATTTTTCTTTTTTATGGACTTGCCCATTTTTTCTATAACTGTGTTCTATGTAATAATATGCTTTTTCGTCAATGATTTTTTTCTTTATTGAAACCATATATAGTAATTACCCCTACACATTAATAAATATTTCGTTTTTTTCTAAAATGTAGGGGTAATTATTGCTATGAAATGTTATAAACAGTGTTTTCAATAATGGAAAATAATGACTAAGGGTTTACGTTATACTGGTCCGATTTATAGACCTCCAAGTGAGGCAAATAGTCTTTTAGTTCAGGCAACGATCGGTTGTCCATGGAATAAATGCACTTTTTGCATGGTTTATAAAAATGGACCGAAATTCAAAATAAGACTTGTAAATGAAATAAAAGAGGATCTTCTTTGGGCAAAGCAAAATTATAACCTAGCTTTTAATACAGTGTTTTTTCCATCTGGAAACACTATTATTATGAAAACAGAGGATTTTGTTGAAATCCTAAAATATACTAAAAAACTTTTTCCAAATCTTGAAAGAATAACAATCTATGGTTCAGCTCAATACATAGTAAAAAAAGGACTTGATGATCTTAAAAAAATAGCTAAAGCAGGATTATCACGGATACATGTTGGACTTGAATCAGGAGATGATATTGTTTTAAAACATGTAAAAAAAGGTTCAAGCTCAGATATCCAAATAAAAGCCGGCAAACTTGTTAAAAAAGCAGGAATTGAACTTAGTGAATACATAATATTAGGATTAGGTGGAAAAAAACGAACTAAAGAACACATCAAAGAAACAGTCAAAGCTCTAAATAAAATAAATCCAGATTTTATAAGAATACGAACTTTTCTACCAAAAATGAACACACCCATTTTAGAAGAAATACAATCCGGAGCTTTTCAAATTCTATCCCCTCATGAAGTATTGCAAGAAACCTACAATTTAATAAAAGGCCTAAATGTAACAAGTCAACTTTTTAGCGATCATTATACAAATTATATTTGTGTTAATGGTAAGCTACCTGAAGAAAGAGATACTATGCTTCTTGCTATTGAAACTGCTCTAACTCGAGATGAAAAAAGCTTCAGAGAAGTTTTTATTGGAACTGAATAAACCTGCTAGATTTTAGTAGCGGACCTGACTGGTTGAGAACATTGTTCTCGAAAGAGTTCTACTCGAACTTTTACAAAAAACGTGTAGTTTGGTTTTTACAAGTTTAACTCACTAAACCTTCTTTTTTCTTTTGAAAGTAATACTCAATAAATTGTTTTTAACTTAAACCAAGTTCTTCTGTAAAGATTTCTTTCATTCTAAATTTTTGTATTTTACCAGTTGCAGTCATTGGGAAAGTATCTACGAATTTGATGTACTTAGGTATTTTCTGATGTGATATTTTTCCCTTGCAGAAATTTATAACGTCTTCTTCAGTTAATTTTGATCCCGCTCTGATTTTGATCCAAACTGCAATTTCTTCACCATATTTTTTATCAGGTACCCCAAATACATGGACGTCAACCAGGTCAGTATGACTGTATAAATATTCTTCTATCTCACGAGGATAAATATTTTCTCCGGCTCTTATTATCATGTTTTTTAGACGTCCTGTTATTCGACAATATCCTTGTTCATCCATGGTACCAAGATCTCCTGTGTGTAACCATTTTGATTCATCAATTGTTTTTTTTGTTTCTTCAGGTTTGTTATGATAACCTTTCATTATCTGAGGGCCTCTAATACATATCTCACCTTGTATTCCAACTGGTACTACTTTGCCTGTATCTGGGTCAATTATTTTAATTTCTGTATGTTGCAATGGTCTTCCCACTGTTTCGACACGTATTTTTACAGGTTCATCATGTCTTGTTTGATTTGTAACAGGTGATGCCTCAGTTAGACCATAACATATTGTTATATCTTTAATTCCCATTTTCTCTCTAACTTTTTTCATTAGCTCAATGGGACATGGAGCTCCTGCCATGATACCTGTTCTAAGAGTTGAAAGATTTACAGTGTTGAACTTAGGATGTTCAAATTGAGCAATAAACATTGTTGGTACTCCATGCATTGCTGTACATTTTTCTTTTTCAACAGCTTTTAAAGTTGCAAATGGGTCGAAGAACTCGTTTGGTAGTACCATTGTTGCACCATAGTTCACACAAAGCATGTTTGATAGAACCATTCCGAAACAATGGTATAATGGTAATGGGATGCATAATCGGTCATTATGAGTAAATTGCATGTTTTCTCCAACAAAATAAGAGTTATTTACAATGTTATGATGTGTTAAACATGCGCCCTTAGGAAAACCTGTTGTCCCTGAGGTGTATTGTATATTTATTATATCATCAGGGTCTAACTCTGCTTCTCGTTGGGAAAATTCTTTGTTGGAAACTTCTTTTCCATGGGTTAATACATCACCAGAGGTGTACAATCCAGGTCTATCTTCTTCACTTAAAACTATTACATTTTTAAGTTTAGGGAATTTATATGAAAACAACTTCCCAGGAGTTTGCTCTTTTGCTTCAGGGAATATGTTGTAAAACATGTCAACGTATTTAGAGGATTTGAATTTCTCAATTGAAATAAGTGTTTGACATTCTGAATCTCTTAGTACATACTCCAGTTCATTTTCACGGAGAGCAGGGTTTATCGTTACTAAAACAGCGCCGATCATGGCAGTGGAAAATTGGGTTATAACCCATTCAGCATAGTTTGTAGCCAAAATACCGACCCTGTCGCCTTTTTTAACTCCCATACACATGAGTCCCTTTGCAGCTCTTCTACATATTCTGTAAAAATGCTCATAGGTGTATCTTTCGTTTCTCCAAACAACTACAAGGGCGTCGTTATCTGGATATTTCTCAGCAGCATGTTTTAACCTATATCCGATTGTTGCCCAAAGGAGTGGTTTTTTGGAACCTGTATTCGTGTAACTTAACTTATTATTTTCATTATCTTGTAAACTCATACAATCACCATTATTGGAAGATTAAAAGTTCTTTTAAATAAACCCACATTTAGGGAATATAAAAAACGATCTCTTAATGTTTTGGAACAATGTCAAGTGAGTTTTAGACGGACCTAGCGGGTTAAGACTGTTTTACAGGAGGGAGATTACATAAAACGGGGCTTATTTTGTATTTACCTGTTCTCTCTGTTGAAGCATAATTTTAAAAAAAAAAACAGGTTTTTACATCTGATTTTAAAAAATAAATAAAAAAATGAGAAAAAGATAGTGGTATTTATTATGGCATCATTGGTCCAGCGTAACTATCTTTTACAAATGGATCTGCAGGCCAGCCCTTAGCCGCTGCCCAAGCCTCCATATTGTCTTCAGCATAGTAGCCATCTTCTTCGAAATTATCATAGATATCCCAGCCATCCATCTGATAATATGTAAAAACACCGTTTCTCATCCAGCTATCGCCGTCATATGCAGATTGTGAATTACTTGCAAAAGCACCAACTCTACCTGTTTCTATAAGAGTTTGCATGCCACCTATCTCGCAAGCATCAAATGTGAAGTAGATATGCTGACTATCAGCGTTAGCAAATTTTGATTTAAACCAGCCAGAGTTCATATAATACTCGTCATATGATATAATACTAGATCCATAGGCGCTTGCGCCATGACCCGCGTAAGTAAGGACAACATAGTCATTTCCATCCTCATTAGCAAGTAATTTATCAATTTCTGCTTCAATATTACTTGCTGTTGCTTTCCAATCTAATAGAATTTTAACTTGGTAGCCTTCTCTTGATAAGAATCTCTTCCAATCTCGTGCGTCATCATCACAGTATTGTAGATCATTTATCCAACCGGGGTAATCAGAAATTCCTATGACTAGAGCATATTTATCAACGGGGCCTTCTCCTCCTCCACCTTTAGTCACAGTGATACCATCTGAGCCTGTATTACCAGCTGAATCTGTTGCTATTGCTGTGATGGCATGTTCTCCATTTTCTTCCGGGCCAGTGTCCCATTCATATGAGAATGCTTGTGCAACTTGGACTCCATCTATTTTTATTATTGGAATTGGATCTGGATCATCCTCTTTATCATTTACTTTCACAGTAATCAATACTATACCAGATACGGTTGCACCATTTTGTGGATTAGTAATTGTTACTCTTGGGCTTTTATCTCCACCACCGGGTGCTCGTGTATTATCTCTTGCAGCAGGAACATTTTCTAGACCATTGGAGGTGTAAACTGGAATTATGTCTCGAGTTTCAATAAATTTCCGTGCTTTTAGTGTTTGTTCATTTGTTTCTGTATCTCCAACTATCCCTGGTAGCATGCTGATTAAAAACATGCAGACTATCAGGCCTATCAATATTTTTTTCATTTATTTTTTCCTCCAAAATCTGTTTTTCTACTAATTTTTTACAAATTTGGTATTATACATAAAAAATTCTGATATAAAAGTTGCGAATCGACTTAACCATTTTTTTAACACACATTTAATTTTAGAAAACCTATTAGTGGACAAGAGATTAAGTCAACGAGACTGGCAGGTTAGAAGGATTTTACAGGAGAAAAACCGTATTAAAAACGTCTATTTTTAGTTTGCCTGCAACTATCTTTTAACTATGATTTCCTAAATATTACAGTATGTGTTTTTAATAATATTCCTTCAGGTTTTTCTTGTTGTAATATCTCAAAATTATTGTTTTTCATAAAATTAATTATATTCTCAATAGTATAAAAACCATAATTCTTAGCCCAACTTTTGAATAATCTTGTAGTAAAACGAGAATATGCAAGATCAACAAAAATGTAGTAACCACCTGATTTCAATATTCGATTTACCTCTTCAAGGGTTTTATCCCAGTTGCCAATATGATGTAATACCCCTGATGAGTATACTATATCAAATTCATTATCGTTAAAATCTAGATTAGTAGAATCACCTTCAGAAAACTGAATGTTATTTATTCCCTCCATATTTTTATTAGCATTTTGAATCTGCTCTGGATCAATATCAACTCCCACCACATTCATTTTGTATTTTTTTGCAATATATTTACAAGCAGCGCCATTCCCACAACCAATCTCAAGAAATTTCTGATCTTTTCTAAGATCAACATATTGCAACGTCCTTTCAGCGCGATTAGCCGCATGAATATTGTGATCTGATCTGTTCATAAACCATTTTTCAGTTTTACCCATTTTCGCCATCTATTCTGCCACCTTAATAATCAATCTCAAATCAATTATCAATTATTAATTTAAAACTATGTCCGTATCAAATCTTGTAACATGCTAAATCAATACCTTAAAGGTTTTATTTCTTATCCTAAGTTGCTGATCGATGCTTTTTTCTAAGAAAGTGGTCACAACTGCTCGTTTTTTATATATGAAAGGACCACATTACTTATTTATAAATTGATAGTATTAATGAGTAGTAAAGTGATGAATATGAATAAGGGACATAAAATACATAATTACGAAAAACGTGTAGATCTTGCTGGCGAATACAGATGGGGGGATGCAGGTCAGCTTCTTCTATTTATTATATTTGTTATTGGAATGGTTTCTGATTTATTTTTTATAAAAGTTTCTAGTTCCTGGCAAGATGTAATTCCTTGGCATTTCCCTGTTATCATTTTTATACCATTAATTTTTATTTCTGGTTATCTTGTTCAATCTGGCTTGAAAAAGGTTTTCAAGGAAGAAAGAAAAGAATTGGAAGTCATTAGATCTGGTGTATTTGGGATTGTCCGTCATCCAATTTATCTAGGCTCTATTCTTATATTTCTCAGTTTTACCATTTTATCATTATCTATTGTAGCCTTGATTATTTGGTTTGTCATAATAGTATTTTATTATTATCTTTGTAGGTATGAGGAAAAACTTCTGATTGGGAAACTTGGTAAAAAATACCGTGATTATATGAAGGAGGTTCCAATGTTGCTGCCTAGAATTAGAAGAGATTAATCTATAGGATACTGATTAAGTATTGTAGTAATACCTTTTAGGATTATTCTAGGTCCATATCAGTTCTGTATGCTCCGACTGATTTTGCAATTTCATCGACTTCTTTAGGATGAGCAAATAATGCACATGGCATTCCTTCTGTTTCAAGAAGGTGCTCGTTTTTTCGAATTTCTTTAAACAATGGGCTAGCAAGCCCTTCGTACAAGGTTGATTTAGTTAAATTATGGGTAGATATATTTGAAATCGGACAAGGTGTTAGATCACCAGCAGGTGTTATATGAGCAAATCCTCGCCCAGCTGATACACAGCCACCAAAAAATTCTTCATCTCCAGGGGAATGAACAATGTAGATAGGTTTTTCATTACGATAATTTAGGATTTGAGTTCTAAAATCTTTTCTTTGTTTTGTTGTAAGCATAAGTTCTTTGTCTTCTTTTTTAGATGTTATTGGAATATGTTCAATGAAAACTCCAATGCGGACACCCATATCTATTAAATGATTAATATTTTCGTGGTTCATCCAATACTTGTAGTTGGTTCGTGTTATTGTTATTGATACTCCATTGATTGTTCCGATTTTATTTAATTGTTTTATTGTGTTTATGGCATTTTCATAGACTCCCTTCCCCCTTCGCCTATCGGTAAGATAGCTACCTCCTTCAATGCTGACAAGTACTGCAACATTACCAAGTTTTTTTAGTTGTTTAAAATATTCTTTTTTCAGCAATGTGCCATTGGTTAAAATTATGAAGAATCTGTCTTTAAATTCTTTGCAGAGCTCCAGTAACTGAGGAAATAGGAAAGGCTCTCCTCCTACAATTACAAAACCGAATACTCCTAATTTACTAGCTTCTTTGATAATTTTATACCATTCTTCCCAATTTAGAGGAGATTTTTTGGTCTTCTTTTCTGAGGTTGTTCCTGTAGCTGCGGCATAGCAACCATAACAACTCAGGTTACATTTTTGAGTTATACTTAGTATTAAAAATGGTGGAATTTTAATTCCGTTTTCCAGTTCTTTTCTCCTGGATTTATTTGATTTATTATATGTACGTTTTAATCGGTAGAAAGAGCATAAATATCTAGGGTTTCTAATAGCCCAGGGTAAAAAAATACTAGCAAGTTTCGGATCAACTATATTCATTGTTTTTTTTAAATCAGTAATACTTTTCATAATTGACATCCTTGAATTTTATAGGGTATAGTATTTGGCATTTAAAAAAAACATTGGGACAATATCTAGCGATTTTACCTTTTTCAACATGGGAATAAATCAATGAGCCTGGCGGGTTAGACCCGTTTTACAGGAGAAACACTGCATAGAATGGGGTGTTTTTTGCACTTGAATGCTATATCTATCGAAGCAATGTCTGTTAAAGCATTTTTTTCAAAAAATCTATTACATTATCAAAGACATCAGTAGCAGAAGGCAATTCTGGTAATTGATGTCGTAGAGAAGCTTTCCAAGTTTTTTCATAATTTGGTTTTCTTGTAATTAACTCATCAATATTTGGCTCTACTTTTTTGTATTTGCATTTCTTTTGAAATAATGGTTTATCAAAGGTCATTTTTTTGTTTAAATGCCAGACATCATAAAGGTCTCGTGGTCTTGTTCGTTCAAAAAGCGATCTTATTTTCTCAGCAAACATTTCTTCTAATGTATAAACATTTATTTGTTCATTGATTTTGTCTGAGTATGCGTGAAGAATATTTCTCTTTTGAACTGGATTAAATATTATTTCGTTTTCTTTCTTTGTAACGTCCATTTTGATTTTAAGCGGATCCCCTGATGTTCTTAAAATACGAAAATAGACAATGAATAC
>JAUWIE010000045.1 GCA_030605515.1 Thermoplasmatota archaeon | reverse complement strand
CAGCATCACCATTTATATCGGTATAAGCGGTCTCGAATATTTCATCTTGTTTCCATAGACAAACATATGCACCTTCAAAGTTTACACCTCCCGTCTCTTCAACATGCACCGTGAAGGATGTAGATCCTATAATTTCTGATGGATGTGTAACATCAAAGCTTTCTGGTGTATCAGTCCAAATAGGCATCGCTGGTTCACCTAAAAGATTCAAAGTCCATTCACAATGTTTTCTTACACCACCTGAAGTACCAAAATGATGCTTGCTGTCTACAAGTGTTTCACCTATGATATATTTATTACGATTGAATAAACCATTCCACCACTCCTTATCAAGCTTACCGGACAACTCCTCGGGCATCCCTTCATAATAAATTCCACTACGAGTATTACCGATGAATGCAACCCCTGCTTGAAGATCATTATAAATAACAAAATACTCAGATATGCAATCCCCTGATCCATAGTCCATTTCATTTGTACTGCAACCCAACGAGAAAACTATTGACATTTTATTATCATTGGTAAGCGCATTTGCATCTCCACGCCAGAAACACTCATATTCACCCATACCAAGACATGTTGGATTACTATGATCAGCATGATTTACCAGATTCTGACCAGCATTAAGAGCATCAATAAAATCCTGTTTGTGGTTACCCGGGTGGCTATCATAAACCTTAGTAACAATAAATCTACTTGGTATATATCCATCTATTGTCTCCTTAAGATCTTCAGCTTGCGTATATTCATCAAGATCCATACCCTGTAGAGTAATGTTTAGCAGGTAATCTGATGGAGGATCTCTTTCATATTTGAGAACCTTGTTGATAAAACGATTGATCTGAGCGGATCCTTCAGCGGTAACACGACCGATAAATACCTCATGAGTCCAGTCATCATCATAATCTGAATAGTACTGATCACTAGGAGTGTATTCATCATGATAGGTTCTGTACTTAAAGGGCACTGTTCCATGTTCACCACCGATTAACACATATTGTATTCCCCAATTCATATGAGCATCTTCTACAAAATTACGGATTTTCTCCTGATTATCACTACCATCATAGTTACTATAAATATACTCAGTGGTCATCACCCTATCTCGAACACCTTTTTTAGTATTCCATTCGACGAGCGGAGCATAATACGATGCATATACCTCAGAAGTAATGATTACGTGATCATACGGGCCACCAGGAGGAAGCATGAGAGATCCATACTTGTCACCATCTGAAGCAACATTCAATTCAACATCTTTATCGTTAATCACCATACTTTTAATCATTTGTTCATACGTCTCTTTTCCATGTTCAGAAATCACAATTGGAAGATAATCACTACATTCATACCCACCGGAACCTTCAATAACAAAACTAATAGATGTATGCAATATTAGCTTCTTTTCAACAGGAGTATACTGCAGTGGATACAACACAATAGTTCCAATGTTTTGACCTGCTAAATCAGATTGATAAGCAAACTCCACAACTGTTGAGGGATACAGCTTCATTGCTCCATATGTTTGAGTATCGGGTTCGATGAATTTCACCTCTTTTTCAGAGACATCAAAGCTTCTTGGCAGCTGAGCTGGAAAGATATTATACTCACCCTCAACACCCATGGTTTTCATATCAACAATATTGATATCCTTCACAATCATCCCAGCCGGTAGCGCTATCTTTATCTGTTTAGATGGCAACATTGGTTTTCCAGGTATAGCAAAGTACCCTCCATCTACTAGTCCTACAACATCATATCCCATCTGTTTGTCAAATACTAGATCATCTTTTGAAAAATAAACAGTATATTTGAAAGAATGATCAGATTCGTTATTTATGATAGGTTGTATGATCTTTGAGTTCATCTTTGCAGTAATCAGTGGTGTCAAACTAGAAAGTAAGATTGACACGGTAAGTATAATTATTAGACCTGCTCTTAATATTTTATTTATTTTTGAATTGTTTTTCAGTTTCATTTTTCTTTGCCCCCTGAGCAAAATTTACTTATTGTATGTAAACAATTATTTTTTATATATTATAATTATAGATTTCTCCTATAAATATGTTTGCCAAAATTTTATCTATTTGCCTTAATTAATATTTTAGTACCGACCATGACAACAATATTAACAGATGTTAATCATCTTCAATATTATAAAGGCTTTAATTGGTTCTTTTCTCATAATTGATCTATGAACTATTCACATGTATGATAAGAGGCGATGATATATATAAATTTAACAAAAATAAGTCTTCATTTTACCAAAAAAATGAACATAAATAATGATCATCTAGGCCATTCATAATGAGTGTCCTTAAAAAATGAAAAATCAAGATTACTCCAATCATCAAAATCTTCTTGCCCATTTGAGCCATCTGAGAAATCAATTATATTATAGGTATAAAGATAATTCATACAACTTTTATAATTCCGATATTTCCACATTTGATAGGTAAAAAGCATAGTTGCAATTCTATTATCATTACCACCATAATCATCTGCAAAGAGACCAAATGTATGACCAAGTTCATGAATTGCTCCGCCAACAATTAAACGATCTCTTTCAATTCGTGGAAAGCGATCCTGAAGATTTTGAGCAGAAATATCAAAAGAATCAAGATGATCCCAACCTATAAACGCAAAACCAGGTCCAGGTCCATAATCACATATCAAACAATAATGGAAAATTCCTTTTCTTGGGGTATTCATATCATTATGGAGAAAATAATCCCAATAGAAATCACGAAGATCAACATAAGAAAAATTAGAGTAATATGGAATTATTTCTCCACCTCCAAGAGATCCAATATCTACATGAAGCAATATATTATGGTTTTTAAAAACATCTACCATTTCTTTAATCAAACCAACAGGAGGTTTATTTGAAGTATCTGGTTTTTTTGCTTCCATCCAATCAAACTCAAGAAATACATCTTTATAATACGGACTTGAATTCCATTTTGCAGTAAAACATTCCTCAATATTATTTAATCCATCATTATCAGGATCAAGATGAGCATGATCATTCCAAACATTTGGATTATAGTTCCATTCTTCTTCCCACCAATCTGGAACATGATCAAAATCACTATCATTTCCTGGTATGACTATCTGTGAATATCTAGAATTATTAATTATAATTGTAAATAAGTTATGATCTATATTCCAGTTTGCTCCAGATGATTCATGTTTATGTAAAAGCCATGGAATAAATTGCACTCTGCCAGAGTCAACATATATTCTATCTTTTGTTTTACGTTCAAATAAAGCTGGTCCAAATATTGATCCCCACCAATTACTTTTTGCAGCGCAAAAAGATTCATCAGAGTACAATCCAAGAAGAGAGTTGTATATATTATTTAGGAACACCTTACAATTACTATTTTGAACATATATTGAAAACCTGAAATTTTCAGTGATTTCACATTTTTTTATTTCGATTTCTTCATTACTATTTTGAATTAATATTGCGAAATGTCCATTCCAAAGTAAATCAGAATTTTGAACATAAACATGAGAACAATCGGTAATTTTTATACCAAAACCATTATGATTGATATTACAATTTGAAATATCGATTTTTTGACATGATTCAAGACATATACCTCCTTGATTATCATTGTTATTATAAACTGCACATCGTAATAGTTCAACATAAGATGAATCTTTGACGAAGAATCCTATACCATTTGTATTTGCATAGCAACCAGTTATCTTTATTTCATATGAAAAGTCAATATTTGTCCCTATAGCATTATGGCTGAAATAACAATCAATAATTTTACTATTCGTTGAAGATTTAAAGAATATACCTTCACCATTTGTATGAAACGTGCAATTTATTATTTTATTATTTTTTGATTCATTTACTAATATTCCTGTTTTTGTCCTATAAAATATGCAATTTATTATTTGATTATTTTCTGAATCAATTTTTATACCTGCATTATTTTTATACCCTCCAGAATTTCTGATTGTAAAATTTCTTATTATTACATTCTCTTTTTTTAGATGAGCAATAACAGGTTGGTACATGCCATCAATAATTGTATCTTCTTTGTCTTCACCAATTATTGATAAAGTTTTATCAATAATGATATTTTCATAGTAAGTTCCATTTAAAACAATTATAATGTCTCCGTCTGAGGCATTATCAATTGCATCTTGTATCCTTATATAATCTGCACCGCCATCATCGTCTACATAGATTGTTTCGGCATTTGAGCTATCAGCATAGATATTTGGCAAGATATAGGTTCCAATTAACAATATTATTATTGTAAAAATTAAGCTTTTTTTATATGAGTTATTTTTCATTCTATTATCCTTTGTTCTAAATAAGAAAACACAATATAAATATAAATTTTTCTATAATATAATAAAAAAATCGTTTATTTTTCTATATCATTAAACATTAACTTGATGAAAATTTATGAGAAAATGAAAGGAAGGGAAAAAAATTCAGGGGAAAACTTATGAAAAATTTAAAACCCTTCCTCCTCTCCTCAAATCTCCCCAACATCTAATTATAATATATAAATTTTTCTATTGTAGTTTATCTTGTTACATTTGTTTCATAAATAAACAAATTATTTTAAAATATCTTATTCTTTGAGTATTGCTTCAAAATCCTTTATTAGAACTTTTTTTTTCTTTGAATTATATGTTACCACTGCTGGATGATATAATGGTATTATTTTAACTTTAGAATTGTTCGTTTTAACTTGGAAAATTTTTCCATGAACATTTCCTATTTTATCAAATTTCAAACCATATTTTTCAAAAATAAAAGAACAAGCAAAATTACCAAGTGGGGCAATGATTTTTGGTTTTATAATCTCAATTTGTTTATCTAAATATTTTGCACATGCATTTATCTCAGCTTTTAATGGATTTCTATTATCTGGTGGTCTGCATTTTAAAATATTTGCTATAAAAACATCTTCTCTCTTTAACCCTATTGACTCTATTAATTCATCTAATATTTTTCCGGCTCTTCCAACAAAAGGTTTACCTTGTAAATCCTCATTTGAACCTGGAGCTTCACCAATAAAAAGAAGTTCTGCATCAGATGAACCAGTTCCTACAACTGGTTTATTTCTCATTTTCCATAGACTACACTTCTTACAATTTTCAATAAATTGTTTTATCTTTTTCATTTCTTCTTCTTTTTTAGACATTTTATAAAGCATCTATTAGCTATCTTTTAATAATTCTTAAGAGCGATCTGTTATGATGATAATTGAATGATTTTATAAGAAAACGATTAATTAATGAGTAAAAGTATTTCTATGATAAAACTGATTACAACAAAAATTCCTATATATACTAAATATTTGGAGGAACTTAATATGACGCAACTCGTTGAGGTTAATGAAATAATTAAAACATTAAAAGCTGCACGTGATATTCTAAAACAAGAGTATTCTGAATCAGAATTCCATAAAAAGAAAGAAGCACACCCACATTCGATAGTTCCTCCTTCACCAGAGGATGAAGAAATCTTAAAGCTTTTAACAGCTATTCAACAACTTGAGTTATATATTAAAAAATTCCAAGACGAGCAATTCGAATTGTTAAAAAAACAAGAGGAAACCTAAGATTTCTTTTTTTTAAAGTATATTTCTCCTTATTCCAAACACTGATTTAATAAGTACAATAATTGGTATGATTTCAAGTCGTCCGATCCACATATTAAAAATAAGCATTGTTTTTGTAATAGGTGACATGCTTATCGAGGTTATACCAGTAGTAAGGCCAACGTTACCCTGTGCTGAGCATACCTCAAAGATTGCATCACCAAGTGTTTTTTCAGGAACCATTGTTGATGAAATATTCGATGTTATGATTATTCCTACAGATAATAAAATGACCCACATAAATGAAATAATTGCAGCTTCGTTGATTAAATCCATTGCATCATCTTTTGATAATGATTTTTCACCTAATTTATGAACAAAAACTCTTCTAGGGGTTGAAATTGCTCGTTTTATTCTCCATCCGACTCCTTTATATAGTAATATTGCTCTGAAAAGTTTTATTCCTCCTGCAGTTGATCCTGCTGCTCCACCGATTATCATCGCAAAAGCAAGGATTAATTTTGCAGATTCCGCCCAGGCAGAGATATTCTCAACCGAGGTAAATCCTGTACATGTTAATGCTGAAATAAATTGGAATCCTGAAACTTTTAATGAACCTGAAATATCATCATTAACTAAACCTAAGTTTATAATTGTTAAGGCTACAACCCCAATTATTATTAATATAATCATTGCTTTTAACTGTGCATCAGACAAGAATTTTTTTATTCTTCCTTTAAGGAGGTTGTAGTGAGCTGCAAATGCAATACTGCCAAGAACCATTAAAACAACAATTGCAATTTGACTCATAGTTCCAAAACCGGTGATACTATCGTCAGTGACAGAAAAACCACCAGTTGCCAGACCGGTCATAGCATGATTTATTGACATCCAAATGTCCATTCCCATTCCAGGTTTTTCAAATACTCCTATTATACTAAGCAGAATTACACCAATTATTGTATAAAGTAAAAATATCCACCAGATTGTTCTGACAGTTGAAACTATCGAGGGATGAGTTTTTTGATCACGAGCTTCACCTTTATACAGAACAAAGGAACCTGTACCTGGTCGAGCGAGAATTGATAGTGTTAATACAATAACCCCTACTCCACCTATCCACTGTATCAATGAACGCCAAAACTGTAAAGTATATGGTAATAAACCTTCGTTATCAACCATTGTAAGACCCGTTCCAGTCCATCCTGACATCGATTCGAAGAAAGCTGAGAGAGGATCCATAAATTCCAAAGTTGAAATATTATATGGTATGAGCCAAAAAGGGATACTACCAATTACCGATATTAGTAACCATCCTAAAGCAGCAGTAACCATAGCGCTTTTAAAATTTGCTTGTTCTGCCTCCTTAAAAATATAATATAAAGGAAATCCAAGACCAAAAAACATAGCTGAAGTAATAAGCAAAGGTCCAATTCCATCAAATGAGCTATCTGCACCATATTCACCAAAAAAAAGAGGAACAACTAATGCAATTAAGGTTACAACTCCTATTATTATGAATACACCGCCGATATTTCTAAGAACAGTTTTTAGATCACTCATTTTATCTTAATCTCTCCTGGTTTTTTACATTGATTTAGATAATCAATCAAATAACAGATACTTATATTTTTACGGATTTCTAATTTCTTTTATCTTTTCTTCTAATATTTCTTTAAGATTATCTGAAATGTCTCTTTTTGTAAAAGCATCAGCTTTTGCTGCTAATGCAATTTTAGCAGCAAGGGCTCGTGCAATTTTTCCTCTAATTTTTACTGGAGCTTTATTGATTAAATGATGTTGAAAAATAACACCATGCTTTGGAGGTTTACCACCATCTTTTTTGAATCTAAAAAAAGCTTTTTCAGCTCCGAGGATCTGAATAGTAGATGCAGGTAAAA
>JAUWIE010000096.1 GCA_030605515.1 Thermoplasmatota archaeon | reverse complement strand
AGGTATACCAAGTCTGAGATATCAGGTCCATTTCCATCATCATTGAAATCTGCCTGGCACATTATAGGTGGTACTGGACCACCTAGAAACATGTAATCTACTAGATACACAAGATCTGAAATATCAGGGCCATTTCCATCCGTGTTAACATCACCTGATATATAGCCATTTATTACAACATCTCCTTCTATTACAAATTCGTTTGTATCGTAATAACTACCAGAGATAGTATATATCTCATCAGCAACAGTACATATAGGCAAATAGTATTCAATGAAAGAAGCATAATCAAATGTAATTTTTATTACTTCACCTGTGAACCCAGGATAAGACGGTAAAATCTCAGTACTTTCAGGTATTATCTGATCATTGATGATGATTGTTGAGAGATCAAAATCGTATACTGTATAACTTTCGGATAAATTACCAATGATTATTATCGGAGGATCAGGCGGAGGATCAAACAGTGCAGGTATCCCAAAATAATATGGATCAACAATTATCTCCCCTCCGGGGTCATTTGGATCCCTGAAAGGAGTAGTTTCACTAACAGTGATCGTATTTGTCTCATTACTGCTAATTGAAGCATAATTTGGACCTAGATATAATCGATCCTCATAGAGTATCCCAACGACTTCTACTTTTAACCATACACACCCGGTCTCTCCAGGTAAAAGAGTACCAATATTCCAAGTCACAGTATGGGTCACTGAGTTGTATCCTGGCATCGGAGGTGGAAGTGATTTTGAGATAAATTTTGCACCTGGCGGTAAAATATCAACAATTTTGACATTGTGTACTGTGGAACTATTAGAATTAGTGTAGCAAATAGAGTAATTAATAAAGTCTCCAACCCAAACACTTGAACCATTTAACCGGTCATCTTTACTAATATTTAGAAATGGCTCCATGGTTGGAGTGTATTTTTCCAATGTGAGAAGAGACCAAACGGTTGATCTAATTAACTCAGTATCACCATAGCCGCTCCAGGTCCAGGAACCATATAAAGGATTGGTAGCAAGAGAACCTGTTGTATTCTGTTGATTTACAACAACTACTCCAAATTCATTAAACCAATCATGCTTAGAGGATCCACCAATACTTGCGAGATCTAATGTTTCAATTCCACTGTATGCCAGTCCTTTCATCAGACAAAACATTGCCTGATAATCAGCTGGGTCATGTGTATAGCCCCATCCTGGTTTACTCATATGAGTATTATGCCAGTGTCTCTGAATATAATTTGTAGCATTCTGAAAACGTTGACTTGTTGGGTTGTCTCCAAAAAATGTCATCTCAAATATTAGATTACCTGTCTTTAATTGGTTTGTATAGGTCCACCAATGATAACCTAGGCGCATGTACCATGAACCACCATCATTAGAATCGCCATTTACCGGATCTTGTACTTGATTTATCCAAATATCTAGTTCGGTTTTAACCCAGCTTGGAATAGTACATGCAAATGGTGTAGCTCCTGCAATTCCTTTTTTTGCTTCTGCTGCTGCAAGCCCAAGTATCACATATCCTGTAACAGAATTATCAGATTGAAATTCTTTATATTGTGAACTATAATGATTAGCATCATATCGCCAGCCACCTCTCGCCCATCCAAAATCTACTTGACCATAAGCTAGATAATCAACGACATCTTGTGCTATCTCACCAAAAGTAGTAACAGGCCCACCACCAGGATCATAGGTAATTCCACCGTCATTAGGCCTATTTGGTGTACCACTAGCGACAAGAGCCGCTAATAAAACCCCTGTTTCATACATATTTGCATCAACAGGAGGTAAAAGCCCAGTCCGTGCTGTTCCTGCGAAAATCCCATAGTTATTTCCATTTGTATCAGGATCATCCCAACCTTGAGGTGGATGAAATTGAGGCCCTATCGGTAGTTCAACAACATACTCAGGAAACCCACTAATATCTGTAGTAAACATATACTCCCATCCTTTTGTTACATTACTTGAATATGCATAGCTGGTGTTAAATGGTGAATCATAACCTTTTTCATATGCATAAGTTTGAAGCTTAATTAATACAAGACATGTTTCTGCAGATAATCTTTCATTTCCCCAACTTCCATTGGTGTTTTGCTGCGCTGCAAGCCAACATATTCCATCATCAATAGATTGTTCAATAGTCCTATTAATGTAGAGTATAACATCATCAAGCGCCCAATAATTCAAATTAACAGGGCCACCGGTATCTCCAAAGTAAAAAAACCGTACTTCAGTACCAGTTCCAATTGCAGAGCTAATATTAACTGTGTATGTAGCTGGGCCAACATCTCCTGCAATAACCGGGTTCCATAAATCTGCAGCACTTGCTGGATAATGCCATGAATCCCCTGAACTTTTTCTTAACTCTATATAACAAACAAGACCTATTGCAGAAATATCAATATGGCTTTTAAATTCAAGCATTAGAGATAATGCACCTGTTGTATCAACAGGTTTCGTTTGTATATATGCATAATTATTAGGTACGACAACATTAATGCCATCTAAATATGCCTCAGGTGATGTTCCACCTGCATTGTTAGTTGGACTAGATGTCCATTCACCTGGCGATTCCTCAGACCAACCGGATGGTGGAACACCATTTGAGAAATCCTCAGATAAATAATAAGGATAGGTTTGTGTAGATTTAGGTTTATTTTCGGCAAGTTGTTGGAGAAAATCATCTGCATCATTTATTGTTTTTTGTTCATCTAACTTTTCATTATCTGCTATTGTAATAACTGACGTTAAAATCAGTGCTATTGTAACTGATAAGACAACTGCTCTATAAAATATTCTATTTCTTTTATATTTAATATACATTTATTTCCTCCCGTTTTATTAGATTGTAATAAAAAATTTATTATATAAATCTTTTTAAAAAAACAAACATCTATTTATATCTATTATTCTTTTTCCTACAAATAATTATCAAAAAACTAGCAAAAGAGCCTGTCTGAGTATTCACATTTTTTAGAATATTTTACACTAAAATGATATTTTAATATCGAAAAATCCCTGATTTTTTGACAACAAATAGGTATCCAAACAATCTTTCATTGTTTCTCGGACAGGCTCAAAAACAAAACAATTAAAATATGCATAAGATACTTAGCCTTATTAAAATTGAGGTGAAATATGCATCTAAATAAAGATGAAGAAAAGATGCTTGATGGAGAACAGGGAGAAGTTGAAAAAAATCTTTTTCGACTTCTAATTAGACTAGGTGATATATACGGTGCTGATAAAATGATACCTGTTGGCTCAGTTCAAGTAGCAGGTGTTTCATATAAATCCATTGGTGATCCCGGGATGGAATTTCTTGAGGATTTCGCTAAAAAAGGGGCAAAAGTAAAAGTTCTAACCTACCTAAATCCTGCAGGTATGGATCTTGAAAATTGGGAAAAACTAGGTTTCCCAAAGGATTTTGCAAAAAACCAAATCCGAATTATGAACGCCTTTAAAAAAATGGGTATAATTGTAACATCTACCTGTACACCGTATCTAGCCGGTAATCTCCCTCGTTTTAGGGAACATATTGCATGGTCAGAATCCTCCGCTGTGTCTTTTTCTAATTCTGTTATTTGCGCTCGTACAAATAGTGAGGGTGGTCCTTCAGCTCTTGCTGCTGCAATATGTGGTAGAACACCGAATTATGGTCTTCACCTTTGGCAAAATCGACAGCCCACTGTTAAAATAAAAGTTGAAACTGATCTTGATTTCAATGCTGATTTTGGAGCTCTTGGATACTATGTTGGTAAACAGGTGAAAAATAAAATACCTTATTTTACTGGTATAAAAAACGCAAATACAGATCAGCTAAAAGCTCTTGGTGCTGCTATGGCTGCTTCAGGAGCTGTAGCATTATATCACATTGAAGATATGACACCAGAAGCAGATATTGTTGAAAAAAAGGGTCTTGAAACAATTTCTGTTGGTAAAAAAGAAATTAATGATACATATAAGAAATTAAACTCGGCTAAAGATCCAGATATAGTAATTCTAGGATGTCCTCATGCCTCACTCAGGGAGATATCTACATTAGCCAATAAGCTTAATGGTAAACATTTAAAGAAACCGGTTTGGATTTGTACGTCTCGCGTCATGAAAGAAGCAGCGGATAGAATGGGATTTACAGAAATTATCAATAAAGCAGGTGGAGAAATTGTTTCTGATACTTGTATGGTTGTATCTCCGATTGAAAAAATGGGATATAAAACAACTGGTGTAAACTCAGGTAAAGCTGCAAACTATCTCCCTGGTTTTTGTAAACAAGATGTTGTTTTTGCTAATATTAATAAACTTATTGAGGCGCAATTATGAAAGGAAGAATGATATC
>JAUWIE010000109.1 GCA_030605515.1 Thermoplasmatota archaeon | reverse complement strand
GACCATATTAACAAGACCAATTTGATGTGCCTCATCAGCACTAAGGTTGTCTCCAGTAAGTAATAGTTCTTTTGCTTTCATCCTACCAACAAGCCGTGGTAGTCTCTGTGTCCCACCAAAACCAGGATGGATACCAAGATTAATTTCAGGCTGCCCAATCTTTGCACTTTTACATGCAACACAAATATCACATGCCATAAGTACCTCACATCCACCACCAAGAGCGTACCCATTAACAGCTGCAATAAATGGTATACGTGAGCTCTCAATTTTCATCAATAAATTATGCCCTATCTCAGCAAACTCTTTTGCCTTAAGAGGAGTCATATTGCTCATTTGTTTGATGTCAGCACCCGCAATAAAAGCCTTTCCCACACCTGTTAATATCACAACTTTTACTTTTTTATCTAAATCAAGCTCATCAACAGCACTGGTAAGTTCAAGTAATGTATCTTTATTTAATGAGTTTAAGGCCTTTGGGCGATTTATCTTAATATATCCGATTCCATCTTTTTTTTCTATTAAAATATTCTCATATGATACCATTATTTCACACTCCTACTTACTATAATCATAGAAACCCTTACCTGTTTTCCGACCAAGTTGACCTGCCTGTACCATCTTTTTAAGTAGTGGACATGGCCGGTACTTAGAATCATTAAAACCATTATAGAGCACATTCATTATATCAAGACAAACATCAAGACCGATAAAATCAGCTAACGCTAATGGACCCATTGGATGATTCATTCCAAGCCTCATAACATTATCAATTGCTTCCGCAGTACCAGTACCATCCATTAGACAAAACACTGCTTCATTAATCATTGGGATAAGCACACGATTTGAAACAAAACCTGGGCCATCATTAACTTCAACAGGTATTTTACCCATCTTCTCAGCAAGATTATTAACTAAATTTGTAGTTTCATCATCAGTCTTTAGCCCCCTGATAACCTCAACGAGTTTCATAAGTGGAACGGGGTTCATAAAATGCATACCGATGAAATGCTCAGGTCGAGACGTTACAGAAGCAAGATCCGTAATAGGAATAGTAGATGTATTTGATGCAAAAAAAGTCTCTTTTTTACAAATCTTATCAAGCTCTTGAAACAATTCTTTTTTAACCTTAATATTTTCAAAGATAGCCTCAATTACAATATCCATATCCTTAAAATCCTCAAGCTTTGTAGTACCCTTCAAATGAGAAAGAATTTTTTTCTTCTCATCACCTGTCATTTTCCCTTTTTCAATGCTTTTATCTAAAAATTTTTCGATTTTACCAAGTCCTTTTTTAACATATTCATCTTTAATGTCTTGTAAAGTCACATCAAAACCAGATTTTGCAACAACAAGAGCTATACCATGCCCCATTTGACCAGCGCCAATAACACCAATTTTTTTAACAGTCATATAACATATTCCTCCTATTTTATCTTTCAATTACCATTGAAACAGCATTTCCTCCACCAAGGCAAATCGTTGCAAGACCACGATTTTTATTATATTTCTTCATAGCATGCATAAGAGTAATAAGTATCCTTGAACCACTACAGCCAATCGGATGACCAATTGCAACTGCACCACCATGAACATTAAAAATATCCCTTGGTATATCTAATTCTTTTATAACAGCAACAGAAGCAGATGAAAACGCTTCATTATGTTCAACTAGGTCAATATCATCAATTTTGAGCTTCATTTTTTTAAAAAGATTTTTAACACCTGGGATAGGAGCTTCCATCACATATGCTGGTTCAACACCACTAGTATTATAACCTTTAATTGTTGCAAGCGGAGTTATACCTTCTTTTTTTGCTCTTTCATTACTCATTACTACAACAGCTGATGCACCATCAGTTATCTGAGAAGCATTACCTGCAGTTACAACTCCATCCTTCTTAAAGAAAGGTGGAAGCTTTGCTAGTTTTTCAACTGTGGTATCTCTCCTGATGCCTTCATCCTTATCAAAAATAATAGGATCACCTTTCTTCTGTTTTATTTCAATTGGAATTATTTCATCCTTAAAACTACCATCATCAGTTGCTTTTGCTGCTTTCTTGTGACTCAGCATTGCAAACTCATCACAATCCTTCCTTGTAATATTATATTTCTCAGCTACTACTTCACCAGTGTTACCCATATGATAATCATTATAAATATCCCATAGACCATCACGGACCATACTATCTATAATCTTTCCATCAAAAAGCCTGTAACCAAAACGAGCCTTTTCAAGTAAGTATGGACAATTTGTCATACTCTCCATTCCACCAGCAACAATAATCTCTGCATCTCCACATTTTATTGCTTGAGTAGCAAGAACTATAGCTTTAAGAGATGAACCACAGACTTTATCAACATGAAAAGCTCCAACCTCACAAGGTATACCCGCAGCTATTGCAGCTTGCCGAGCGACATTCTGACCAAGGCCTGCTTGTACAACATTTCCCATGATTACTTCATTAACATCAGTTGGTTTAACGCCTGCTTTCTTAACAGCTTCTTTGATTACTATTTCACCAAGTTGCGGAGCAGAAAAACCCTTAAGTGAACCTGCGAACTTTCCCTGTGCTGTTCTTAAACCTGAAACTATTACCGCTTCTTTCATTTATTTTACGCCTCCTCCAAATAATAGAAGTATCCCTAGAAATATAATTAGGATTTAAAACATTTTCCAAAGATTAACACATTTAACTAAAAAATATCTAAAACTTTCAAATTTTATATAAAAATAACAATCGTTAACTATAAGTATAATTAAAAATATTCGTAAATATGAAACAGACCCCTTGCGAATATATTCTTTGGAATGGACTACCTTTTATCAGACGGGGAATAGCAGAGAGCATGATTAACAATTTTGGGTTATCTCAGAAGGAAACAGCAGAAAAACTTGGTGTTACACCTGCTGCTGTTTGTCAGTATGTTTCGAAAAAAAGAGGGACATTAGAAATATCGGATGAAAAGATATTCGAAGAAATTAATTTATCGGCTGAAAGAATTATTACAAATAGTAATATATCAATAGTTACTGAGACTTGCAGAATATGTAAAATCATGAGAACCTCTGGATTTTTATCTTCAACTTTTGGTTGTGATGGTGATGAATAAAAGGTAAACAATATGAAGATAATTGTTTATAATTTTACATTATATATGTCAATATGATAAGCCTCAACCATATGATGAAGACGATATGACATAATAGCTTTTCTAACACGAGTTTCAAATCAAACCATGGTTTTTCATAGGAGTCTTTCCACCAACCACCTGCTTTGTATAATTCAACTATTTCTTCCTTGGGCCAGAAATCAACGAATTTTATAACTATTTCTCTTTTTGATTTATTCAGTTTTAATGTCGTTCTAACAAGAACTATGCTCAATAGCATTTTGTGGACATGCATTTACACATGCACAGCATTCAATACATTCTCCAACATTTTTTACAACTGCTTTTCCATCAACTACTTCAAATATCTCCACGGGACATGAAGTTGCACATTCACCAATTCCTGTACATTTATCATAGTCAACTGTTATTTTTATTTCTCCTTCTTCAAAGTCTTTTTTCATATTTATCAAAGCCTCCGTTTATTTTGGATTGCGTAAATCAATGTACCTATTTTATATTTTCTTATAGTAAATCTTTAGACGAAAATATTTAGTAGGAAACTTGTTTACGGAAATGCGAGTCAAAATAAATAACTATTAAAAAACTCCGTAATAATTAGGTGAAATGGAGGAAGTATAATGGATGATATTGTATGGAAACCAACAGATGAATACATTGAAAAAGCTAATATTACAAGATTCATGAAAAAACATGATATCAAAGATTATGATGAATTAATCAAGAAATCAACAGATGATATTGGATGGTTTTGGGATGCAGTAATTAAGGATTTGGATATTGAATGGTACAAACCATATGAAAAAGTTTATGATGATTCTAAGGGGATTCAATGGACAAAATGGTTTGTAAATGGAAAGATAAACATAGTTCATAACTGCATTGATAAACATATAAAATCCAATAAGAAACATAATATTGCAATTACTTGGGAAAATGAAAAAGGAGATGTAAGAAAATTAACCTACGGGGAGTTAAATAGAGAGGTTAGTAAATTTGCTAATGCATTAAAAGAACTTGGTATTGAAAAAGGTGATCGTGTTGGAATTTATATGCCGATGGTACCTGAAATTGTCATCGGTTTTTTAGCATCAATTAAAATCGGTGCTATCAGTATTCCAATTTTCTCAGGTTTCGGTGGTCATGCACTTGCTTCTCGTTTAGAAATCGCTGGAGCTAAAATTTTACTTACAGCTGATGGCTCAGTAAGACGAGGTAAAACAGTTGAAATTAAAAAAGAGGTTGATAAAACAATTGATACTGTATCCACTATTGAGCACGTCATTGTTTTTAAGAGACTTGGAATAGATGTTTCATGGAAGAATGATAGGGATATATGGTGGAATGAGATAATATCAAATCAATCAGAGGAATGCGAAACGATGCATATGGACTCTGAAGATTATGCTATGATACTTTTTTCTTCTGGAACAACAGGTAAGCCAAAGGGAACAGTACATACACATGGTGGTGCTCTTGCTCAAATATCTAAAGAACTTGGTTATTATTTTGATGTTAAGGAAGACGATGTGTTTTTCTGGCTTACTGATATCGGCTGGATGATGGGCCCTTGGATGATTATTGGTGTTCAAAATTTCTGTGGTAACATCGTAATTTTTGAAGGTGCACCCAACTTTCCTGAGCCAGATAGATTATGGGAACTTGTCGAGAAACATAAAATCAAAACATTTGGTATTTCTCCAACAGCTATTCGTTTACTCATGAGATATGGCGATGAATGGGTCAAGAAACATGATCTTAGCTCTTTAAGGCTTCTTGGTTCTACTGGTGAACCATGGGATCCTGATTCTTGGAATTGGTTTTTTGAAAAAATCGGTGGTAAAAAAATCCCGATTATCAATATTTCAGGAGGAACAGAAATCGTTGGATGCTTCCTGTCACCACTTCCGATAACTTCACTTAAACCATGTACACTTCGTGGACCTGGCCTTGGTATGGATATTGATGTTTTCGATGAAAACGGAAAACCTATACGTGGAAAAATGGGGCATCTCGTAGCAAAGAAACCTGCACCATCAATGACTAGAGGATTCTGGAATGAACCAGATCGATATATTGATACATATTGGTCAAAATGGCCAAATATATGGTATCATGGGGACTGGGCTCTAATAGACGAAAACGGTTTTTGGTTCCTTCATGGAAGAAGCGATGATACAATTAAAATTGCTGGAAGGCGAACAGGTCCTGCGGAAATAGAAGCTGCACTTATTGAACATTCTGCTGTATCGGAAGCTGCAACAATTGGAGTTCCTGATGAAATAAAAGGTGAGGATATCGTTTGTTTTGTTGTCCTACAAGCAAATTATAAACCAGATGAAACATTAAAAGAAGAACTTAAGGGACAGGTCATAAAAATTATGGGAAAAACACTTAAACCACGTGATATAAAATTCGTAAAGGATTTACCTAAGACAAGATCAGCAAAGATTGTTAGAAGAGCTATAAGAGCAAAATATTTAGGAAAAGAAGTTGGAGATTTATCATCAATTGAAAACCCTGAATCCTTAGAAAAAATATCTGATGCTATTTAAAAGTAATAAAACTCATTAACACTTCTCTAATTTTTTTTGATATCCATAAAGCTTTTATCAGGATATTATATCACTATCAAACGCCACCATTAAGAAAAAAGTGGATCTAAAGCATCATTATAAAATATCCTGGGGGAATTTATAATATGAACAGAAGAATAGCAATTGTTGGTATAGGAAATACTGATTTTAATTCAATGACTCCTGATGTATCATGGAAGGAGTTAATGTTTGAGGCTTGTCAAAAAGCCTATATTGACGCAGGTGTTGACCCAAGAAAAGATGTTGACAGCTTTATAACCTGTGCTGAGGATTTCTACGAAGGTTTCAGTATTTTCGATGAGTTTGTTCCTGATCAAATAGGAGCAACATTACGACCTTGTTGTACTGTCTGTGGCGATGGAATATATGGCTTAGGAAACGCTTTTATGCAGATTAAAACCGGGCAAATGGATGTTGTTTCAGTTGAAGCACATAGTAAAATATCTGATCTTTTAACATTTGGGGACGTAGTACTTCATGCATATGATCCCTTATTTGAAAAACCAGTATCTGGTCCTGTGGAAAGACAAAACTATGTTGGTAGCCCATCGTATCCTAAAGAAAAACCAAAACCAATTGTTGGATCTAGTAATGAAAAAAACAGGATTCATCCATATTTTTTAGCCGGGTTAGAAATGCAACATTACCTAAAAAAAACAGGTACAACTGAGGAACAATGTGCTCAAGTAGTAGTGAAAAATAAAAAAAATGCGTTTAACACTCCATATGCAGATTATGAGGCAAATATTTCTGTTGAAGATGTAATGAACTCGGAATATCTATTTAAACCTGTTAAAAGACTTGATATTAGTCCAAATGTCGATGGATGTATCGCATTTGTTCTCGCTGATGAAAAAACAGCTAAAAAATTAGATGTGGAACCGATTTGGTTAAAAGGATTCGGGTGGTGTTCTGAGACACCTTGGCTTTCTACAAGAAAAATGAATGCTGATTATGCTAAAATGGCGTCTGATATGGCCTATAAAATGGCAGGGATCACCAATCCAAAAAAGGAAATAAATATTGCAGAGGTGGATGATCGTTTCTCATACAAAGAACTTCAACATCTTGAAGCCTTAGGTCTTGCTGATTCTGGTAAAGCAGGGAAATTACTTGAAGATGGGGAATTGGACATTAGTGGATCACTTCCAACTAATACTTCAGGTGGATCTTTAGGAGTTGGTAATTGTTTTGAAGCAACGGGTTTACAAAAATCACTTGAAATTGTTACTCAGCTACGGGGTCATGCTGGGAAGAAGCAATTATCAGATGTCGATATTGGAATTGCACAATCATGGCGTGGTATACCTTCAGGTAGTGGCGCTGTTGCCATTTTTGGGAGGTGAAAAAAATGAGAAAAGTAGCTGTTATTGGAGCTGGTATGACCTTGTTTAGAAGGATATTGCAGGAAACTGGTAAAGAACTCTCGTTTTTAGCAACGAAGATGGCAATGGAAGATGCAGGGATTGAGAAAAAGGATTTGGATATGGTTATTATGGGTAGTGCCCCTGATGCTTTTGATGGTATTCATTTAAAAGGTGAAAATCTACTTGATGGCGCAGCAGCTGCAAACAAACCATATGTTAGAGTGTTTAACGGTGGTGGAACCGGTGTTTTCGCACCAATTGCTGGCTGGTGGCATGTAGCCTCTGGAGTCGCTGATGTTGCACTTGTTGTATGTGAAGAAAAAATGGGGTCTTGTTTTCCTCATCCGCAGACAGCTTTCCGTCATATATGGGACCCATTTTTAGATAGGCCATTAAACACCAATCTAGTATGGTTATTTGCAATGGAAATGAATAGATATATGACTGTTCATAATATCAAGAAGGAAGACATTGCTAGAGTAGCAGTTAAAAACAAGAGAAACGCAGTTGGTCATCCATGTGCACAATTACCAGATGAAAACATCACAATTGATGATGTATTAAACTCCGAGGTTGTAGCCTGGCCGGTTCAAAGACTTGATATAAGTCCACCAAGTGATGGTGCTTCTGCATTGATTTTATGCTCTGAGGAAAAAGCGAAAAAGTATGTTGAGGATCCTATTACAATAGCTGGTGTCGGCTGGAATATTGATAGTACAATGTGGACTAATAGAGATTTATATTTCCCACGTTATGTAGCTAATGCCGCTAAGATGGCTTATAAAATGGCTGGTATTGATAATCCAAGAAAAGAAATTGATTTCGCTGAACCATACGACCCGTTTGACTATAAAGAGCTTCAGCATATGGAAGGTCTTCTTTTATGTGACAAGGGTGAAGCACCAATATTAACACGTGAAGGTGTAACCCAAAGAGATGGTAATCTTCCTATTTGTCCTTCTGGTGGACTTCTTGGTGTTGGAAATCCTATCGCAGCTACTATGGGTCAAAAAGTATGTGAACTATATTGGCAGCTAGCAGGGAAAGCAGGTAAAAGACAGATACCAACTGATCCTCAAATTGGAGTCGGTCAAGCTTGGGGTGATATTATGCAAATGGGTACTGTAATTGTGATGAAGAGGTGAAAAAAATATGATGTCAATGAAAAAAGAAGGATATCCAAAATACGCACCTGGTACTCATGTCTCAAGAAAAGACATACGAAATAAAAATAAAACTTATACTTGGTGGGAACCTGAAGTACAATATTCTTGGGCAATGGGTCCAGCAATAAGCAGATTCCTACAGGAACTTAAGAATGGTAAAATCATCGCAAGATGTTGTAATAAATGTGATCGAGTAATTGTTCCACCTAGGATGTTTTGTGAATACTGCTACAAACCAACAGATAAATGGTTATATATAAAAGATACCGGGACTGTTGAAACATTCTCAATTGCTTATCTTGATGGTGATGCCCGCCGAATCAAAGATCCAATATTAATAGGTGTTATTTCAATTGATGGAGCTTCACCTCAACATGGTTTTATGCATTACTTTGGTGAGATGAAACCTGAAGAGCTACATATTGGAATGAAAGTAAAAGCCGTGTGGAAGCCAGAAAAGGAAAGAACCGGAGCAATTACAGATATCAAATATTTTAAACCTTTAAAAGGAGGTGGAAAATAATGACATTTCTAGAGAAACAAACTGATCCAACCTCTCCAATGCATTGGCGTGGAAATATGCAAGCCGACTATCTTTATCTCAGTGGAGTTGCGGGTGATAAATTCTTTAAACATCTTATGAAAAACGATACCTTCCTAGCAACAAAATGTCCTGAATGTAATAAAGTATTTTTTCCTCCTAGACTTTACTGTGAGGATTGCTTCTGTGAAATACCTGAAGAGAAATGGTTTGAAGTACCTTCAAAGGGAAGCATAAAACTCTTTACTATTGCAACAATTGATTCCTATGGGAAAAAATTAAAGGAACCAAAAGTAATTGGTTTGATCAACATTGATCAAACAGATGGCTCATTATTAGGAGTTATCAAGACAGATAAACCTGATGAGGAATTGCAAGGCGTTCATGTTGAAGCAGTATTAAAACCTAAGGACAAACGAGAAGGTACATTAAAAGATATACTATACTTTAAAAAGAAATAGATTAGTAGGGAAGATTTTAAACATAATCCCCTATTTACTTTTTTTTAATGGATTATGTATCAGGGGAAATTCTAACTATTGATGGTTTTCAAAAAGGATACCTAGGTTGGGAGAACCATTTAATTCTAGAAACAGGAACAGGAAACCCCCCTAATAAACCAATTTGCAAGGGTCATATTATACCATCTGTTATCAATTCTCACACTCATATCGGGGATTCTTTTATTAGAAATAAAAAAATCGAATTACCTAGAGATGTTGAAAAACTTGTG
>JAUWIE010000089.1 GCA_030605515.1 Thermoplasmatota archaeon | reverse complement strand
ACGCATAGAAAAATTTATTAACGATGGGGGACATATATAGAATATTATGGAAACAGTACAAATAGTTAAAAAACTAGGAGAATACCCTACATTTAATATTGACACTTTTGCAAACATTATCGATAATGATAAAACTTATGCGAAAATGCAGCTAAACAGGTTAAAGAATAGAAGTATTGTAAAACAAATCCAGAGAAATGTTTATACTGTTCAAGAAGACTCTCTAATAATCGCTTCAAGAATAATATGGCCAAGTTATATTTCTTTATGGGCGGCATTTCGTTATCATAATTTAACCGAACAAATACCAAATAAGATATCTGTAATAACCACCCGTTCAAAAAGTCGTGAAAACATACAGATGATGAATACGACAATTAATTTTGAAAAAATTCGGCCATCATGGTTTTTTGGTTTTTCAAAAATCAGGACACAGGGTTTTGAAGTTTTTATAGCAGAACCAGAAAAAGCTCTAATAGATGCCGTTTTACTTAAGAAAATTTCAACGACTGAAATATATTCACTCTTACAGGATAATATTAAGAATATCTCTGCGAAAAAAATTGTGGATTATATCCTCAGAATAAAGAACAAGGCCCTTATAAAAAGATTTGGCTGGATGCTTGAATCTCTTGAATGTAACCATGCAAAAAAGCTAAAAAAACAGGCTTATAAGACTATGATACCACTTGATATCGCTCGCCCTTTAACTGGGCTAAAGGACAAAAAATGGGGAATTATTGTTAATATTGGGGGAATATGATGTTATCAAGATCAGAACTAAAACGAATTGCTGAGATGAAGCATTTAACTATTAGGAATGCTGAGAAGGATTACCTCCTCGAACTATTATTATATTTCTTATCTGACGATAGACGCTCACTTGTATTTAAAGGCGGAACAGCGTTATTTAAATTTTATAATCTTAATCGTTTCAGTGAAGATCTTGATTTTGATGCTATCGAAAAACGATTTGATGCAGATAAAATAATAAAAAAAATAATCAGAAATTTGGAACTTGTAGGAATGCAAAGAACACTTTCTGAAAAAATAGAATACAGTAATGAAACTAACATACGATTCGCAATAAGAGGACCACTTTATGACGGAAGCAAGAACAGCATGTCCCGAGTTACAATAAACATTAGCAAGAGAGAACAACCCATATTACCTCTTGAGAAATTACTTGTTACAACTTATCCTGAAATACCATCATTTGAACTATCTGTACTTGATATTGACGAAATTACAGCGGAAAAAATTAGATGTATTATAACAAGAGAGAAACCAAGAGACATATATGACCTTTGGTTCTTATTAAAAAAAGGCATCACATTAGATGTTTCACTTGTAAATAAGAAACTCAAAATCTATAAACTAACATTTAACAAGAAAGAGTTCATAGAAAAAGTAAATGAAAAACAAAAAATGTGGAAGCGTGATCTAAAAGATCTAATTATAGGTACACTTCCAGAATTTGATGATGTGGTAACTGAATTAGTAGATTGGAGTAAAACCGGGTGAAAATAAATAAGTTTCACTTTAAATTTAATCCAATAAAAATTAATGGACCTGCGGAGAGTTAAACAACTCAACATGGGAGATATTCAGGAACATACCTTAAATTTCAAATCTTTTGATTTTTTATTTAAAAGGCGTTACAATTATCCTTTTTTTAAATATTACATAATTAGCAACAGTACTTAATATTTTTTCCAAAATATAACCGAAACTATTATATCTGTGAAAAAACATTAAGTTATATTATGTTTAAATCAATGTCGGGATTAGAACAACAACTATATTTCCATCTTGGTGAAAGAGATCAACGAGTTTTTACAATTCAAGATATTAAAAAAATTCTAAATATCTCTCAAGCACATGCACGAAACATAGCATCAGATATGGTCAAAAAAAATGCTATAGAACGAGTAAAACCTGGATTATTTGTACGCATACCTGAATCAGTAATACTTGATAAACAACAATATACGGAAGATGCAATATTGATCGCGGCAAAATTAACTAAAAAAGCATTTCTATCTCATTATACTGCACTTACAATTCATGGACTTGCAGAACGATATGCAACACAGATATATGTTACAACAACGAAACATCAACGGAATATTAAATACCATGAAATTAAAATAAATTACATAAAAACAATTCCAAAAAAATTCTTTGGATATGAAAATATAAACTATTCAAACGAAAACATACAAGTATCCAACTTAGAACGAACCATTATAGATGTTATTGATAAATCAAAATATGCTGGAGGATGGAATGAAACAATAAATTGCCTCAAAAATCTTGATGGAGTTAACTATAAACAATTACTAACGTATCTAAAAAAATTCAACAATAAAACAATAGCACGAAAAACAGGATACATAATAGACAATCTCAACAATCTAAATCCATCACAGAAGATACTCAAAGAAATACAAGAATTATCTGGCTCAAACGATTTTTATTTTGACGCTACCAAAAAAGGAATATATGACCAAAAATGGAATCTGATAATACCCAAAGATACAAAGGCGACAATACATGCTCATTAGAAAAGAATTTGAACAAATACAAAAAACAACAGGATTCAACCTAGAACTACTTGAAAAAGCCTATCATCTCACAAGAGTATTAAACGAAATGCAAAAACATCCGATATTAAGAGAAAATCTAACACTCAAAGGTGGTACAGCATTAAACTTCATATATCTAAATATTCCACGGCTCTCAATAGATCTAGATTTTGACTATACTGGAAAAATAACAAAAGAAGAAATGGTCAAACAAAGATTACAAATAGAAAAAGAAATTAAAGAAATCTTCTCAAAACTAGGCTACAACATAAGAGATAGAGGTTCATCGTACATAATATCAAGACAAAGTCTACAATACCAAACCATTAGAAATACAAGAGATCACATCAAAATAGAAGTAAATTATATAGATAGGATGCCACTAGGGCAAAGAGAAAAAAGGGAATTCTCATCAATGTTTCCAGACATCCCTACTTTTTCAGTAGTATCTTATTCAATTGAGGAATTAGCAGCTCAAAAATCAACAGCCTGTTTAGACAGATCTGAAATAAGAGACATCTATGATCTACATATGTTGTCAAAACAAAAAATGTCACTAGAAAAAATTCAAACATTTGCAACTATCTACTTCTGCATATCTGCAAACAACAGTAAACCAGATACATCAAAAATAAAAGATTTTGATATTAAAAAAATGCAGCAAGAACTTCATCAATTCATGAGAAACAGTGGAAAACTAGACCCCAACATAATAAAAGAAGATGCATGTATGTTTCTAGAAGAAATATTTGCATTTAACAAGTCCCAAGAAAAATTTATTGATGCTTTTTTCAACGAAAAGAAAATACTCACTAAATTAATAGAAATCGATGAAACAAAATTAACCAAACACCCTGCTCTTTTACATAAAATACAAAAAATAAAATAATTGACACAAAAGAATATCAACAGAATCCGATTTAAGACTCGGTTGAACTAAATTCCCCCTGTAAGAAAAATGGATCTGCTGGGAGTTAAACAACTCAACAGGAGAGATATTCAGGAGCATATCTTAGATTTTAAGTCTGTTGATTTTTAAATAAAGTCTACAACATACTGGCAAATAGCAGGTATATCGTTGAAAATACTTAAAACCTATTTTGAAGTAAATTCTACACAGTAAGGGTTAAATACCAGTATAACGTTGAATATACTTAAACATGACAAAATTAGAATTGTTATATCAGAAGCTATTAAAAAAAGAGGTTGTAAAGTACAAAGAAATTAAAGATTTTGCTTCAGAAATTGTAGAAAACAAACCCGTATCATCCCAATATCTGTATAATGAATATATCAATAAACTTAGAAGAGCAGATAAATTATTACATCCACAAAGAGGTATATATGTAGTAGTCCCACCTACAAAAATTAACGAAAACAGTTTTCAGCCTGACAAATATTTAATTGCTTCTAAAATCCAAAAACCATACTATCTAGGATACCATACAGCTCTTGAAATGCACGGATGTGCATATTCAACTTATAATGAAGTATATATTGTTGTTCCACCACATAAAAAATTTAGAGGATTTGAATTTAAAAACATTCGATATAAGCCTATTTTTAACTCACATAGTCAAATTGGATTAAAAAAAATCAATCATAAAAATCAAAAGATTATTATTTCCTCACCCAGCAGAACATTTCTAGATTGCATCGATCGTCCAGAATATTCAGGCGGATGGGAAGAATGCCTAAAAAGCTTAGAATCACTTGCAGGTGTAAAAACAAAAGAATTAGAACAACTATTAGATAAAATCGGAAAAGATATGTTGTTTAGAAAAACGGGTCTAATCCTTGATCTTTTAGATGAAAACCCCTATTATCTAGGTATATTACCTAACTTAAAATCTTATTTAAACAAAAAAATGGGAAAATCTCCAATGTATCTTAAAGAAGGATCTAAAAGTAAATTGAATAAAAATTGGAAATTATATGTTCCAATTAAATTCAAAGATGTTCTTAGAGGGGTCTAAATTTTTGTTTGATACAAAAGGATTTGATGATAAAACAATCGAAAGAATATATCGAATATGTGATATATTACAAAAAATTTCGTTAGTTGATTTTACAAAAGAAAGGCTTTCTCTTTATGGCGGAACAAGTCTAAATTTTCTACATTTCAAAAACATACCAAGATTAAGTTTGGATATTGATTTTAATTATAGAGATCTAAAAACAGGCAATTGGGAAAAAGAACGAGATAAGATCGATAAAATTATTAAAAAGATATTATCTGATCTTAGATACCCTGATGAAAATATCAAGATACAGGCAAAATATCCGATAACACGTTTTACAATTCACTATAAAACAAAGAACAGCCAGTCAGATTCATTAAAAATTGAAATAGGATATATGCGAAGGATACCAATATTTAAAAAGGATATAATATCAAATTTTGATCATTACAGGACAGATGAAGAAATAGAAATTAAAACACCAAAATCTGAAGAATTATTTGGAAACAAGTTTTGCACTTTGCTTTATAGATATAAAGATGAAGCTGTTATAAGTTCAAGAGATTTATTTGACATATACAGGATTTCTAAAAATAGTTTTGATAAGGAAATGTTTGAAACTGCAGTAATAATAGATAGCCTAATGCGCCCTGAACCAAGAATATACAAACAAAATCCTAAAACAATATTAGAGAATGCTTCTATAGATAACCAATTCTTAAATCTGATAAGAAATAGAAAAGTTCCAAAAGATTTAAAGCAGAAATCTCAAGATTTTATCAATAAATATATTTCTATTTCAAAAGAAAAATATCAAGAAATAATAGATACTTTTTTTGATAAACATAATTTTAATCCAAAACTATTGCAGCGATATGATATCCTGAATTCAGATATTAATTCTCACCCAAGCATTTTATGGAATTTGAAACAGTTAAAAAAATAAAACCTTAAAAATCTTAGTTTCGAGTGAAACTTACAGGACTGATAAGGTACGGATCTGCCGGGATTTGAACCCGGGTTAGAGGCTCCGGAGGCCTCTGTGGTATCCATGCTACACTACAGACCCAAAAAACCATCTTTTAGGTATTTTGGCTATCAATAAAAGTAATATAAGATTTTACTTTAAATAAAGAAAATGGAGTATTACCGCTATTTTATTCTCTGTTTATCCAAGTCAAACCTGCATCTTGGAAATTAACTTGTCCATCATTACTCACATCATAGAGTCCATCATAAACTGCCTCACTTGATCGATGAACCCAAACCTGACCGGCATCCTGGAAATTAACAAGATCATTGTTGCTTACATCAAACCTGCTACCACCAGTAGTAAACGAATATGTTTCATTTGTCCAAAACGCTCCATCTGAAATGTTAACACTCCAAGTATACGTGGTGTTCCCCCAAATCCAATCATTCTCATAAGAGGGTATGAAGTTATATGTACCATTGCTAACTCCAGTATAAGAAGCAATGGTTATCCATTCAGAATTATGGTTTTTCCATCTGATGTAAACGTCCATAGAATCCTCATCAGAGTCTTGTACATCAATGCTAAGTTCAGATGGAGGACGTAAAGCATTTATTGATGTATCAACTGGGTATTCATTAGAAACTATTGGTGGTGTAGTAGTTAAAATCGTTGCATTATGAGTTGTAACATCCATGTCATAAAACGTAGCATTATTAACTTGAATTCTACCAATTTCAAAAGAACAGATACCTGATTTTAATGCTGTAAAATTAATCACACAAGCAGTATGATTAATATTTGGGTAAGAACCATTTGTCCAAGTCTGAATAGTAGTTATCGTACCTTGAGTATTATCAATATTTCCTGCGTCAAAGTAATCTGTCCAATAAGATCCAGGTAAAACCTCTGTGGCTTCGACTTTCCCTTGTGTAAAGTTGAGTTGGAATATCTCCCATCCTCCAACAGCCTCATCAGGGTCGATATATATTGATATATTAAATTCTTGACCTACTATCACATATGGTGAACTTGGTTTTACTCCCATATGTGCACTCCCACCGAGTTTTTCAATTGGTTTTTCATTTGGGAAATGATCTATTTCACTGTCAGGGCTTGTCTTTAACTCCCTTGATTTATCGTTTATATCATTATCAATTAAACTGATATTTTGTTCTATATTGCCACTAATATTAGGTATAATACTTGCTCCAGCAAGTAATATAGCTGTTGCTACAATTATGGTTTTTCTAAACAAATTTTTTTGCATTTCGTTATTACTCCGGTTTTCTATGGGTATAACATATTTTTATTTAAATGTTTGTTAAAATTTATATGTTTATTCAATAACAATAATAAATTCACAATTTTTTTTATTGTTTTTTATTCTCTAAAAGCCCATGTTAGACCTGCGTCTTGGAAATTAACTTGGCTATCGTTATTGACATCATATAAGCTATCGTAGGCTGTCTCACCGGTTCTATGGACCCATACAATCCCTGCATCTTGGAAGTTGACTAAATCATTATTATTTACATCATACCTGCTACCATCTGTTCTATAGTTATATGACTCATTTACCCAAGTACTTCCATCAGTTAAATTAACACTCCATAGGTAAATGGTATCTCCCCATATCCAATTATTTGTATCAGGTGGAACAGGTATTATATAGTTGTAAATTCCATTGCCAGTTCCGTAAAAAGTGTCAAGAGTATCCCATTGTCCTTCATGATTTTTCCATCTGAAGTATAAATCCATAGGGTCTCCATTTGGATTTTCTACATTGATACTGAGCCCAAGTGGTGGTCGATCAATATCTATTGAATTGTTTAAGGGATATTCATTATTTAGTAAAAAGTTATATTTGCGTGTTGTAAAACTATATGTTTTATTATTCCAATTATATCCATCTGTACAATGTACTGACCACCAGTATTTTGTATTATACGAATTGAAATTCATATTTTTTTGATGATATGTTCCATTATATACTGAATTATTTGTTCCAAAAATAGTCCAAGGTCCAGATGAATTTGACCACCATGTAATATCCATTATATTTCCTTCAAAGTCATTTACTGTTATTGAAAGATCAGGATTCAACTCAATATCCGTTGCACCATTTGCTGGAATGGGGTTGCTTATTATTGGTGGAGTATTATCCTCACCATCTATTTCAAGCTCAATATAATCAATTACCGTGTATTCTCTATCGTCATTATTATTCCAATGCTCATGTACTCCCATTCCAAGCGTTGCAGCTTCAATAAGCATATCGTCAACACGTGGAGAAAATGATCTGAGTTCACATTCCCATTGCAGGTAATCAAACATGACAGATTCAACGGCAATAGGATCAACTCCAAAGAACAGAATTTCAGGTGGGTTATTATTAAATGATTGAAAGAGCATTCGATAATCTGGGCAGGAGGGATCATTTGACTCAGGATGTCCATACACGCCATCACCAAGTATTAACCGTGTTTTATTTTGAATATGTGGATTACGGTTAATTTCAATAACAGGATTTGGACCTAGTCCACACTCAGGATATCCAAAACAGAAATACTTATGCCAATAGCTTCTACTTTGAGTGCCAATTACAGCGCTTCCATAATGATTCTTTAGACCAAAGGTGAAACTTGGACCTGTATGACCTTTTAACATTGGAACATTGATAATATGATCAGCATCAACTAATACTTGAGCAGGCATAATAGCCGTAAGACCCTCATCATGAAAATCAGCCCATGATGCATCAGGTGAACCCTCAGCTACATAGCTTGTTCTGAAAACTCGTTCTCTACCACCAGGATCATATGTAGGGCTGGTAAAAAACAAAACATCCTGATTAACTATCCCATTGCGAAAATCATCATTGATTTTACGTGATGGATCAGTAAGCCATATTTTTTCCCCTGGAACACCTAATCCTATTAATCCATCAATAATTGAGTTTACTAACTCAGCATAAGGGTTCAAACAAGGATTCTCATCCCAAGCATTAACATTATTAAAATTCAGTTTTATTGCAACTGCTTCTCCCTCACTATAGGGCATTAACTCTTGCCAAGCCTCTATATAATCAGTTTTACCAGTTAATGTTTTGATTCCGCTTCTTATCATTCTATCTATTTCGTTTTGATTAAGATAATTACGAGGGCTTCCAGAGCCAGTCCAAGAAGAAGCATTTGAATTATGAACAGAAACAACCCGGTGAGGACTTTCCAAGGCTAAAGCAGATGGAATTGATTCATAGCTATCTGTAGTACTAATGCCATTATAATCAAGATTTTTTCCAAAAATACCATTATTTGTCGAGTGATACTCATTCCAAGCATTTTCTAATTGAAAATTATCAAAAGTAATAGTTGCGACAGATAATAACAAAACAGCTATAGTAATTGAAAAACAATATTTTAATAATTTTTTTAAATCAAATCTATACTTAAAAAAACCAACAACCTTATGACAATAGATTAATGGAAAAAAATAGGCCGCCATACCAACATTTATAGCAGCGGCTCTCTGACAAGGGTAAACAATTCTAGAAGGTTTTGTACCAGATCGCCATAAAAGCCAAAAGAAACTAACGATTGAAATAAAAATAACACTATTTTTAATTTTATTAACGAAAGTTATCAGCCTATTCTTATTAAATTTCATAATCTTAGCCATTTTTGTTATTTATGTTATACACTATGTACTCCATGAGTTCCAGAGTACTATACCTATTAAATCTTTATTATATAAAGATTGTTATTATAAGATGTAGATGTAGAGTAGTAACATAAATACTATCCACTCGTTTTATTTAATACAAAACGATCAAAATTAAATTATTGGATGATTATTGCAAAGAAATTTGTAAAAAGAAGATTTATAGAAAGGGTAACAAAAAAAATAAATAAAAAAAAATGTGTTTTATGTCCTTAGACATTTATTTATGAATATGTAAGAACGAAAACACATATCTTATCGGTGATTTTTCTGGGTTTCTCCTTATATGAGTAATGATGTATTTGAATCTACTAGCTTTTGTTTTAATTATTTTACCTGGTTTCTTTATTCTATGTACTAAACCTGATAGTCGTTGTTTATTATTGTTTGAAATAATTTCCTTGAGTGGATGTCTTCTATTTATCAAGAAGAGACCGAAAACGATTACTCCTCCGCTAATAAATATATTCCTTATTAATGCAATAGTTCCATTGAAGTCAGATTGTAGCGCTGCTATGTTGTTCTGCAGGTTTTTAATGATTTCACCATACTCATCAAGAGTTTTGTTAATTGCAGATAAATTTGATTTTGTACTATTCATAAAAACAAATGTTTCATTCTTAAATGCAAAATATTCCCCCTCGAATCCTATTAACTCATCCATTAATATGAAAATTTTATCGTAGAGATCATTTATTGACTCATTATGTTCTAATATCATATTATAATTAGAAGTTGCATATAGAAAAGCAACATTTGCAGATTGTTTTGCATTATTCACATCATCTTTTAGGTTATTTAGAGCATTCCAAACACTACCGAATTCCTCAAGAGCATTCCATAGGTTATCAAATTCACCATTTACTTCAACTCCATCTATCCAATAAGTGACATTACCACCGGCTGTAGCATTAAATGTTGCAGTGACATTTCCATCTGTTACTATTGAGATATTTAAAACCGCATCTTCTTCTGCTTGAACTGGTGTTGAAAATACCAGGGTCAATAATATGAAAGTAGCGGTCATTCCAATTATTGCCTTATTTTTTCTCATTTTCTCATCCTTTTTTTTTATTTTTATTACCTTTATTTCTTGTTTTTCTGTTTATAAAGCCTTGTTGTACAATTCTTATCATAGTTCTTTACAGTTCTTGCCTAAAAAGATGTTCTTTAAAATTAAATAAAATGAAAAACAAGTTATTAACATATAAATCGAGAGGAAAAAAAATTGTGGGGATAAAGATCCCCTAATTTTAAATCTTTATAGAATATCATCAGCTAAACATCATCATTTGTTCAAAATTGATCCAGTCTGCATTGTTGTAGGATTCTATAGTTGATTTTGAAAAACCGCCAATATTGCTCCTTTGTTCAGCACAGAAGTAATCTCCTATAAATTTCCCCTTTTGACCTAATACAGCTGTTGCGTTAGGTCCTTTGCTCATCATACCGAATTGACCCTTTTCTCCTGAAAACATATTTAATCTATCGGGTTCACATTCGTTATTTGGATTATCGGTTGGATGGGCTATTACTTCTTGAGCTAGGAATTTACAATTTTTTGTAAAAATCTGTCTAGATCTTACTTGATCTCCATTTCTAGCTGATTCTCCAGCAAAGAGTTTTTGATTGAATTCTATTACATCATCTGCTTCACAAGCAATATTATCGAGTTTTAAATCATGGCCATTTAATCGGATATCATTTTCAAATTGGCCATAGTCTGTTACAATATCTTGATCGAAATTTAATGTTCCATAACCGATTCTTATCCTATTTTCAAAACATACATTGTTGTGACCAACTTGATCAACTGAGATTATTCCATCTCCAGTAAACTCTGTATAATATTGAACACTTTTACTAGGTTGGTCGGGTATTATAGCCATAGAAACATTTGCAACACCTATAAACATCCCAATTATGAATAACGTTAAGATCGTTTTTCTCATTTTTTTCCTCCTTTTAGTTTACTTCTGCTTTTATTTATTTAATTGGGAGAGTTCAAAGCCGAGGATCTCACCCATTATTGCTTAAAGTCAGTTTTCGTTATTTGATTATATATATTTTGTTGAACATTTGTTATCCATTTTTTTTTAAACTGTCTTTATGGCTATAATAATAGATTCCACCATTTATATATTTTTTGTTTTATTAAAATATATTTGAGATCATTATAAAAAGGTTTTTTCTAAAAATCATGATGTGATGAAAATCGAGATGTTGTAGTATCAAAATGTATCAATTTAGCCATTTGTGTTTGTTATTTGATTATAGTTTTTATTATTACTATTATTATTATTTTAAATGAGCTAAGAGAGGTTAATTTACTCATTTTGTCATTTTGACACGGTAGTTTTATATACAATAAAAGATAGAGTATACCATAGGATGGTTTAAATATGATTGATGAAAGGGTATAACATCAATCAAATTAGTGGATGTGTAAAGGAAGATGAAGAAAAAGACATTAAGGTTAGCATTTGTTCTCGGTGCAATATTTCTATTTTCAGGAGTTACAATAATATCAGCTAGCTCACAATTCAGCATATCCCCTAAACAATCAACTTTAACCATTACAAATCTTAAAGATAGTATTGAAATGTTAATTTTCATATCACCACAATATAGCAATGACAAAGAAATAAGATCAGCAATTGAAACCTATATTGCATCCGTTCAAAGTGATATAAACTGGGAATTAAAAATCATAACCATAAATCAAAAATATAATGATTATAAAAAGATTGATCAAATAATCGAAAAATATTATGAAAAATATGAAATTAAAGCTTGTTTAATGGTCGGAGAAGACACAGATACTGCATTTGGAGGAGAAAGTGGTTATATGAAAAAACCAAGCACAGTACCATGGTTTACAACTGGTGGAGAAGATAGCTATGAAGAATCAGAGCAAGGGATTGTATGTAAACCTTACACAATGGACATATGCATATCTTTATTATATCCTACAAATGAACTGAATTATGAAATTAAAAAAGATCAAATAATATATGCTTTTAACAAATTTTGTATACAAAGACAAATACCTTTTACAAAAGATATTTTAGTTTTTGAAAGTTCGGATATTAATCAAAACTCAAATGAAATGTATAATACTATTGAAAATCATGGAAATCTAAATTATTTTGAAAATCCATCAGATATGGAAATAAAAAAATCATTGAAAGAATCATATTCAATGTACTATGTACATGGTCATTCAAACCCAGCAGGGACAGATTTAAACACAAATGAAAATGGATGGTTCTCTGCAGATAACATAGACGAATTAAATACACCCTTTTTTGGAGCAGATGGATGCTATGTAGGAGGATGGTGGTCAAACAAACCTAAAACAAAAAATCTAGATTCAAGCATAAATTGCCTCTGGTATGGCTCAAAGATATTTACTAGCAAAAACATAAAAACAATGGTACTGGGACTTCTTTCACAGGACGGATTTTCTTATCCAGTTAGCTTTATCGAAAATGCTTTACCGAATCTAATTTATGGTAAAACTCTAGCAGAATCAATGGTAGGTAAAACATATCTTGGTGAGAATATCATAATTGGAGATCCAACATTTCACTATAGTATTTAAAAAAAAAAGGTGATTTTACTATAGTACAATTGTAGGTATTTGGATAAAAACGTATTTTAATAATTAGTACCTATACATGATTTAAGATTGATCAATATGCCAGGACCTTTATTACATATTGTAGCTGCATGTTCAGTGTTTATATTAGGAATAATTTACATTGATCGCTATTATGATAAGGAAACAATTTATAGTAATTGGTTTTTACTTGGTATTGTCTGTTTATCATTTAGTCTAGTACCAGATATCTTCTTAGGTCTCTATTATACAACTCATATTTTATCCTATAAGCTATTATTATATTATCATACAATTTTTCATTTTTTACTTTTTCCAATCTCAGTGATAGCTCTTTTTGTTTTAAATATTCTATTAGATATAAGAAAAAAGCCAGTTTGGAATATTGGATTTTGCTGTATACTACTACATATAACAATGGATTTATTTATTCCATAGCTTGAAAACAAAAATTAATGATCATATATTCAAATTTTTTTTTATTCATCATTGAAAATGTAAAATGGTAGGTTTACACAATATTTATTAACGAAATTCAAATTAGTATTATTTGCGGAGAGGATACATTTGTTGGATGGGTCAAATAATAATATTAGAGAAACTGACAATTGGAAGCTGTCAAATCAAAATGATCCTATAGATAAACTGATTATAGAGCTTGCAGAAAAAGGAGAATTAAAAGTTAAATTAGTAAACATTAAAGGTAAAAATAAACGATTCCTTAAAAAATACTCTTTTAAATCAATACTACCAAAAATAAAACATACATCTTAAGTAAGGTATTAAGTATATTTACATAAAAATCGGGTAATTAAATTTTATATGCAATATACTTTTTTAAAAAAATTATGCATTAGTTATAAGCTAAGAAATAGCTCTGTTTGTAATAAATTGAATATAGAAAAATTATGTATGATGTTACAAATGTTATATGAAATATATTAATAATAAAATTTAAATATGTCTGTTTGGTTATCTAATGTGTAATAACAAATAATATAAAAGAGTTGAATTGGTAAATGGTTGCTTTTGTAAGAATCTCAAAAGATGGTTCTTTACTGGAGATAAAAGAATTATCTGATAAATATAGAGAAAATTCATGTGATCTTGATAATAGTTTTGATGAAACTAGAAAAAAATTGATATAAAAAAAGATAAAATTTTTTATTTCAAATATCAGATTTCTGCAAGGATTGACGTTTTTTTCATTTTGACATTTAGTCACAGTATATTTATATAGCATCATTGACAAAAAGTAACATTGTAGATGGTAATTTAGAATTGATGAAGGGAAGGTGAGGTTGTAATTAATAAAATATTCATTATATTAATAATATTTACATTATTCGGAATTAGTTTATTTAAGGTTTCAGCACTTAGTATAAATCAAGATTTTAACTTCCTAGTAGGAAATCAAACATATACTGTAAATCAAATAATGAATTTTGACATTATTACAATTGATTCTTTTTATATTATTTTTAATAATACTGGTTTTTATATTACCTCTGAAAATGATATTTCAATATCATTAGTTTATATAAACAGCGATATATCAACTGCTGGTGATGGAGATAAAGTACTAGAATTCAATGCTGATACAACCAGTGGAACTGTTTGGTTTAATATATCAGGTTTTCCAGTAGGAAATTCATATGTAATAAAAAGAGATGGAAATGAAATTTCAACTCCTACTGCAAATAGCTCTGGTTTTATATCTTTTTCAAATAATGTATGGAGTTTACATCAATTTGAAATTTTCCAGGATGGAGAAGCATCTGGAGATATAATTTCACCACAGATATCAAACATTGAAATCACTTTGTCCAATCAAATAGATACAGAGGCTGATTTTGGCTGGGAAAACATTACTTGTACTGTAACAGATAATGTTGGTGTTGATACAGTATCTGTAAATATAACATACCCCAATGCTACAACAATTAAACAAATAATGACTAATATTATTGGATCAGATCAGTATTACTATAACATAAGCTTTTCACAATATGGTAACTATAGCTATTATATTTGGGCTGATGATACAAGTAATAACACTGATATTTCAAGCATTAGCAGCTTCTCTTTACCTCCAAATTGGGATATTGACAATGATGGTTCATGCAATGTTTTTGATTATGTACTAATATCAAATCATTATGGCGAAACAGGCTCAGCAGGTTGGATCAGAGAAGATGTTGATAACAACGGTCAGATACAAGTTTTCGATCTTGTAATGGTATCCACATATTATAGTGTAACTTGGTGGGAGTAAAAGAGGAGGTGGATAATGAAAAATTTTAGGAAATCAAAATATAATGCTCTTGCTGCTTTCTTTATCTTTACAATTCTTCTCATTGCAATCATACCTTTAACTGTAAACGCTGCAGATCCAACAATAGTAAGTATAAATCCTTCAAGCCAGACTGTTTCATCTGGAAATTACTTTAACGTATATGTTAACTGTACTCCAGGTCAGCCAATAAAATCATTTGAGTTTAAGATATCATATGATGCATCCCTTCTACAAGCAAATACAGTATCAGAAGGGGGCATCTTTAATGGATATACTACATTTTTTAACGCAGGAACAATCAATAACACTGCAGGTACTATCGTCGATATATATGGTTTAATAATGGGATCAGGAAATGTCTCAGATCCTGGATCCTTTGTAAATCTAAATTTCTCTGCAAAAAATTCAACTGGGAGCTCTCAGATAACAATTTATGATGTTGGCATTACCAATGAAATAGAGTATATACCAATAACTGTGAATAATGGAACTGTCCAGGTTGATGCAACACCACCAAATATTATCGACAATAGCCCCACAAGTGGATATACCGGTGACATATATATTTTTAACGCAAGTATAACAGATAATGTCAACTCTGCAGGAGAATTAACCGTATTAGTTGACTGGTCCCATGGATCAAATGGGAATAATGAATCCATGACACATGTAGGCAATAATTACTTTGTAAAAACAGTTACACTTGATCAAGATAGTATATCTGATTTGACCTATAGTATAATTGCTGAAGATGAATATGGTAATAGTAATACAACAGCTATTGCATCTGTTACAATTCAGGATAATGATCCACCTCAGATATCAAGTGTTTCTGCTTCACCTAGTTCACAAGAAGTAAATGATTATGTAAATATAACGACAACAATTACAGATAATATTGAAATTAATGATGTATTTTTAAACATTACATATCCAAATAGCATTGTAGAAAACTTCTCCATTATAGCAAATAAGACAGGAACAACCTATTACTGCAATAGAACATATTCAGCAATTGGATCGTATAATTATTATATTTGGGTGAAAGACACAAGTAACAATGGTAATTTCTCTTCTTCTGAAGTATTTATTATTGGTGATCAAACATCACCAGAGATATCAAACACTGCAATTACAACATCAAATCCACTTGATATAACTGCAACATTTGGATGGGTGAACATAACCTGTGACGTAACAGACAATGTAGCAGTAAACAACGTCTATCTTAATATTTCAAACCCAGATGGATCATGGAACAATGTTTCGATGAATATAGTAACTGGTAACAGTTATTATTATAACTCAAGTACAGTTTTTTCCCAATACGGAAATTACAGCTATATATTCTGGGCAAATGATACTAGTGGTAACAATGTTGCTTCAAGTTCAAATGCTTTTTCTATGCCCCCTAACTGGGATATAAACAATGATGGAGAATGTAAGGTTTTTGACTTTGTTTTAATATCAAATCATTATGGCGAAACAGGCTCAGCAGGTTGGATCAGAGAAGATGTTGATAACAATGGTCAGATACAAGTCTTAGATTTAACCTTAATATCTAATTATTATGATGAATCATGGTGGGTTTAATGGAGGGATTTGATATAATTATCTTTAAAAAATCAAAAAATAAAAGCAGGGTTGCGTTTTCTATTGGATTTTTAATTTTAATTATGGTTATTCCATTTACAGCTAGTGCTTCTGATCCAACTATAGTAAGTATAAATCCTTCAAATCAGACAGTTTCATCAGGAGATAATATTACTATTGAGGTATTTTGTATTCCATCACAGCCAATTAAGGCTTATGAATTTAAATTATCATTTGATCCTTCTATTCTACAAGCAAACACTGTGACAATGGGTGATATCTTCGATGGATATACAACCTTTTTTAATCCAGGTGTTATTAATAATACAATTGGCACTATAGTAAATGTTTATAATTTAATTGTTGGTCTGGGTAATATCACTAATAACGGAACGTTTGTTACAATTTCATTTACAGCTAAATCAACAGCAGGTACTTCAATCCTAGAGTTTTATGAAGCTGGTGTTACAAATGAAACTGGATATATTCCGATTACAATTAATGATGGAAATGTGACCATCCCTGGAGATAATAATCCTCCAATTGGCGGATCTCCTGGTGGAGGTGGGTATAACCCCCCTATTATTGAAAACGTGGAAGAAAATAATCCACCAGAGACACCTATAAAACCTTCAGGTCCAACTTATATCGAGATGGGAGTAGAATACATGTATTCAAGTTCATCATATGATATTGATAATGATAGTATAAGGTATAGATTTGATTGGGGTGATGGGACAATTAGTAATTGGTCAGAATTTTTTTCATCTAATAATACGGTATCAATGACACATTTCTGGAATTCCATTTCGACCTATGAAATAATGGTATTAGCTCAAGAGGAAAACGGTGTGAATAGCAGCTGGTCAGAACCTCTTACGGTTACTGTATCTCAAACTGTTTTAGGTGAAGAACCACCTATTGCAGAAATCAATTTACCAAGTAATATTATTGCCAATCAAACCATAACATTTGATGCTTCAGATAGTTATGACCCTGATGGCGTAATAATTTCATATCAATGGGATTTCGGTGATAGAACAACTGGTTTAGGAAAATATCCAACCCATATATATACAACTCCAGGAGAATATACCGTAACACTTATTGTAACTGACAATAATGATAATACTTACAGTAAAAGTATAATTGTAAATGTAATATCTGAGATAGAGGAATATACAGAGGAACAGAATGAATATCCCATTTATTATTGGTATATAATAACAGGAGTTTCAATAGCAGCACTTATCAGTTGCATTATACTATTAAAAAGTCGTTTTGGATCATTTATTTATCAACGTAAAGTCCGTAAGATTGAGAAAATAAAAGAAAAATTGAAAAAAAATAAACAAAAAAGTTGAGTATAACAGATAATGTTATACGATAATACAAAATGATGGTTTTCAATTAACATTTTATTTGCCTTAATAATAATTGATGAGAGTTAAAGAAAAAGAAATATTTTTATTTTCTTGCGATATTTTTAAAAAAAATTATTTGATAATTCATATAAAAATTCGCTATTGTAGCTCAAAATAAGGTTTAGCTTAAGGTTTAGCCGTGTAGAATTATTATATTAATTAGCAATATTTAAATATATAAACAATGTTATTATAATTATAAACAATTTAATCAGGGGGAAAATTTATGAAAAAAAACATTTATAAAAAAACAATTGTAATTGGAATACTCTTCATAATGATTATAGGTACGATATCAATACCAGTTGCAATTAGCAGTTCCTTTCAGGAAAACAAAAATACGATTAGAAATATGGAAAATCTTATGGTGTCCGAAGGAAATTCGGGTACATATCTAGTAAATGAAACAGAAACCACAAGATACAGTTTTTTAAATGGAACATTTGACTCTACTGAATTTGATAACGATCTTGATGCAATTACTCTAAATGACTCAGTTAGTGGCTCATTTATATCACAAGTATTTGATGCCGAATTAACTGCTTCATGGAACGAAATTTCATGGATAAGCAATGCAATAGGTGAGCTTCCAAATAACAGACAATCAGACAATTTACCCGATGGAGCTGATATGACTGATAATGAGGTTTTATTCCATTTCAATAATCAAAGTGAATATGGTGAGAATGATTCATATCTACATGATTTTTCTGGAAGTGGTCATTATGGAATTAATAGCGCTTTCCTAAATTCAAGTGGGAAACTAGGAGGAGCAGTTGAATTCAATGGAACCAATGATAATGTGATTTATATTAAAGATGGTATGGAGTTCTGGGATAATGCTGATGATTGGTCAGTTGTTATGTGGATATATGCAAGAGGTACACATGATAATATCATTGGTAAAAGAGACGATTGTACTCCATGGATATGGATAGGCAATAATTATAGGATTCAATTCTCAAGTTATTATCATGGTCTTAGTCCATATACAGATGAAAATAGTTCTTTACCATATGCTGTTGACCCTGAAAAATGGACACATCTTGTAATTAGCAGAAATGGAGTGGATCTTACTGTTTATAAAAACGGTATTTTGCATTCAAGTATTGAAGCTCTTACTACTCAGAATGCTGATAGACCTGGCATTGGTGATCTGCAAATAGGCAGATGTGGTTCCAATAAGGCAGCATATTTTAATGGTTTACTTGATGAACTTGCATTCTTTTCAAGAACATTATCATCTGAGGAGATTGAAGACATGTATAAACGTGGCGTAACTCGATTTAATGTATCTGTGAGTAGCTGTGATGATATTAATTGTATTGGAGAGGAATGGCAGGATATTGATGATACATCATCACAATATCTAGATGTTCTTGATAACAGATATTTCCAGTATAATTTTGCGTTTGAAACTGATGATCTCCAATATTCTCCAGAATTATATAACGTCACAATAATGTATGCAGATAAAGATGATACTACCGTAAATATTGTTCCATCCACGCAAGTGGTTGGTTTTGATGAGAGCTTTACAGTTGATGTCTATGTTGAACCAGGGGAGCCTATTAATGGAATCGAGCTTAAATTATCATTTGATCCCGCTTTGATACAGGCAGATAGTGTTGTTAAAGGGGATTTATTTGAACCATATAACACGTTTTTCAGTTCCGGCTCAATTGACAATGTAGGTGGTGTTATCACAGGAGTATATGGTCTTACAGTTCCTGCTACTAATGTTGTTTCTGATGCTGGTACATTTTGTACTATTTCATTTACAGCAAAATCAACAGCAGGTACCTCAATATTAGATCTTTATGGAGTTGGTGTAACAAATGCTAATGGCAATTACGTTCCAATTGTTGTTAATGATGGAAGTATAACTGTTGAAGGAGAACCACAAGACGATAT